>BQJH01000093.1 GCA_021604605.1 Hyphococcus sp. | reverse complement strand
GTCTTCGTTTTCAGCCAAGCTACGCTGTCCTGCGGACCCTTATTCAACACACTCAAAAAAGCCCCCGCGCCTACTGCTCGCTGACGTGAAGCCAATGGCTTCGCCTGCAAGCCGCAAACCATCAGGGATGTTGTGACGATTGTTGCCGAAAATCAACACATTTGTTGCTGAAATGAAACACCCTGACACAGGCCGTGAATTCAGGTCGCAGGGTGATTAAGCCGCAAGCCGCTCAACCGTGACCATATCATTAGCAAAAAACGCGGCGAGCGCTTGTTCAACCCGTTCGGGGGATGCGAGTTTACAAATCGCCGCCCGTAGAGCCCGGCGCATCGCCGGGTCAATATCAACAGGCGCGAGATCGATGTAAGCAGCAAGATGTTTACGCGCCATCCGCACGCCAAGCGGCGCCCCATAATGGTTAATCGTATCCTGATAGTGGCCGATCGCTGCAGCGCTTTGTTCTTCCAGGGGCGGCGCCACAACATCTCCACCGTCAGATAATGCTTTCGCTACCGCACCCGGCAACCATGGCCGCCCGACAGCAGCGCGCCCAATCATCACCGCGTCGGCGCCGGATTGTTTCAACGCTTCCCTCGCTGTCTCGGCGTCAACGATATCACCATTGACGATAACAGGGATATCAACGGCCTCTTTCACAGGCCGAACCGCCCCCCAATTCGCCTCACCCTTGTAAAATTGATTACGCGTGCGCCCGTGCACCGTCACCATGGCAACGCCAGCATCTTGCGCCCGCAAGGCCAGTTCCGGCGCATTGAGACAATGCCAATCCCAACCAAGCCGCATCTTCAACGTCACCGGTTTTGACGTCGCGCCAACCGTCGCCTCGATCAGCGTCATCGCATGATCCAGATCGCGCATCAGCGCAGACCCGGAGAGTGCGCCGGTAACCTGCCGCGACGGACAACCCATATTAATGTCGATAATGTCTGCGCCCGCCGCCTCAGCCAGTTTGGCGCCTTCGGCCATCCAGCGCGCCTGTCGGCCGGCAAGCTGCATCATGAATGGGAAAACATCACCTGCCCCGGCGGCGCGACGGACCACATCCGGCCTTTCACGGGCCAGCTCTTCGCTCGCCACCATCTCCGAGACAACCAGCCCCGCGCCCAATCCGGCCACAACGCGGCGCATCGGCAAATCCGACACCCCTGACATGGGCGCCAGGGCGACGTTGTTCTCACAGGTAATATCGGCGATTGAAAACATTCTTTTTAAAGACTTGCTTGGCGAACGCCCTCTTTAACCGCTAAACCAACAGCTTACAAACTGCTTCAGGATCTCATGGTTAACGCCTCTACCAAAACCACCGCCATCATCGTCGCCGCCGGGCGCGGAAGCCGCGCTGGCGCTGGCGGTCCAAAACAATATCGCGACCTTGCCGGGCGCGCGGTCATCGCCCGCACGGCGGAGGCGTTTTTAAACCACCCTGATATCGATCAGGTTCGCGTCATCATCCATCGGGACGACCGCGCAGAATACGACAAAGCCATGGGCGCCCTCACCGCTCATGAAAAGTTTCTGCCGTCTGTGACCGGCGGCGCAGAGCGACAGGACTCCGTACGTCTTGGCCTTGAAAGCCTTGAAAAAGAGAGCCCGGATATCATTCTCATTCATGATGCGGCGCGGCCCTTTATCGATGCCGCGACCATCACCCGTGTCATCGATGCATTAAACAAGCATGATGGCGCCATTGCCGCCCTGCCCGTTAACGACACGATTAAACGGACCCAAGACGGTAACCTCATTGAAAGCACGGTGCCCCGTGAGGCTTTGTGGCGAGCGCAAACGCCACAAGGATTTCATTTTGACAAAATCCTCAGCGCTCATCGCGCGAATAGCGGCAAAAAACTAACCGACGACGCCGCAGTTGCAGAGGCTGCCGGGCTTGATGTTGCTCTTGTGCCCGGCTCCCCCGACAACATGAAACTGACACAGGCGGAAGATTTCGGCATGGCTGAAACTCTGCTGGGACGGAAAGATAAGCCAATGGAATATCGCACCGGTCACGGTTTTGACGTGCACGCCTTTGAAGAAGGAAACGCCGTCATCATTTGCGGCGTTGAGATTGCCCATAACAAAAAACTCAAAGGCCATTCCGATGCCGATGTCGGGATGCACGCGCTGACCGATGCGATACTTGGCGCCCTTGGCGCTGGCGATATCGGCGATCACTTCCCGCCGTCTGATCCGCAATGGAAAGGCGCGGCGTCAAAAGTCTTCCTCGAAAAAGCGCATGATCTCGTCAAAGAGCGCAGCGGCGCCATCACTCATTGCGATGTGACGATGATGTGTGAGGCGCCCAAGATCGGTCCCCATCGCGACGCCATGCGCTCCGCACTTGGTAAAATTCTTGATGTTGAGACAGCACGCATTTCGGTTAAGGCGACAACCACAGAACAATTGGGTTTTACCGGCCGACGAGAAGGTATCGCCGCCATGGCCACGGCGACGATTGCATTGCCCGTAGGCACATAACTCATGCAAACCCAACGCATCCAATCGCTCGCAGAAGCGATCATCGGAAAAGCAGCCGCCAGGGGCGTTATGATCACAAGCGCGGAGTCCTGCACCGGCGGGATGATCGCCGCCGCGCTGACAGATGTATCAGGATCATCCGCTGTCCTTGATCGAAGTTTCGTTACTTATTCCAACGAAGCAAAGAATGAAATGCTGGGCGTCCCAATGGATTTGATTGAACGCCATGGCGCGGTTAGCCAGCCGGTCGCGCGGGCCATGGCGCTGGGCGCTTTAAAAAACTCGCGCGCGGCTCTTGCCGTTTCTGTTACGGGCATCGCCGGACCCGGCGGCGGCAGTTTAGAAAAACCTGTTGGCCTTGTCTGGTTTGGTTTGGCTGGCGGTAAGTCAAAAACAGAACGGCGGGTCTTTGCAAAAGGATCACGCGATTTTATCCGTACCCATGCGACGGAAACAGCGTTGCGATTATTGCTGACAAAGCTGGGCTAAAGTTATCCCTACTCAATAATCCAGCAGATCATACGTATCCATATCAAACTCAAGCTTGCCGGCTTCGATTAGTACGCTCCACCCGGGCATGAAAGCCTGCCATTCATCGCTGGCCATGCAATTCTCGTGATCTTCCCGGCTGGCCCAGTTCCAATACGTCATCAACGCTGTACGTTTATGATTGATATGCATAGTCATGGAGTTCAAGCCGGGCTGGCTTCGCGCAATCGGGCCAGACTGTTTCGCCAGCGCCAACACCTGATCTTCAACATCGGGGGAGAATTTCGACCTTGTAACAACAATAAACATTGAAGCCTCCATTTACTGCGAGGCTTAACGATAAACCTCATCAGCACGTTTAACAAAAGCCTCGCTCATGCGAACGAACGCCTTTTCAAAGACGCTTTGCGCCGCAGCCTGCAGGATTACGTTTTTAAACTCAAAATCAATCAGGAAATGAACTATCGAGCCGCCATCCGGCAAATCTTCAAACCGCCATTGATTACGCAAATGTTGGAACGGTCCGTCAACATAATGCGCATCAATCTGGTTTGCCTCCGGCGAGAGGGTCACTTCACTTTTAAAGCGCTCACGAAAGACTTTGTACGCAACAACCATTTCTGAAAGAATTTTGCCGCCCTGCTGTGTCGTTTCATCTTTCAAAATGCGCAACGCGACACACCACGGTAGAAACTCAGGATATTTCTCAATATCAGCGACAAGCGCATACATTTGCGCCGCCCTATAGGGTACTTTTGTTGTAGATGTTCTGGATGTCACGCCGCAGTCTTGTCCCCTAGCGTTTTCGCTTTACGGGCATAACCATCAAACAAATCCAGCATCCGCTCCTGCCAGGCGCCAACAGCTTGCGGCGTTTCATAGAAGGTCTCAGACGTTGTCACCCGCTGCCACATAAAAGGACTGAAGACGATATAGTCAGAGAGATTTGGCTTATCGCCGCCCAAAAATTTGTGACGCACAAGCGGCGCAGATAAAACTTGTAGCGACGCTTCCGCCTTTTCTTTCAGGCCCGGCGTCATGCTCAACTCTTCCAGAGTCTGACCAAAACGCTTTTCCCGGCTGGATCGGAAATATTCCTTATCATCTTCATGAACCGCAGCGTGAACACGCACAAACATAACCGGGCCAAGCGCGGGAAACAGATTGGCGCCAACCCAAGAATTATAAAAATCCGCCGCCGCCTGCTCGCCGGGCGTCGCGACGATCCGCTCGCCCGGATAGCTTTTCTCAAGATAGGCGATGATATTGGCGCTATCAGAGATGATATGATCGCCGTCTCGTAAAATTGGGACGCGCCCATGGTCCTGATCCGGGTAGTTGTGCTTTTCCGCAAAACGCAACGGCTCGGTTTCAAATTCCAACCCTTTATGCAGCAACGCAAACTTCGCCAGCCAGCAAAAAGGGCTTGGCCGCACATCAATATCCGCGAGGGCAAGGTCGTAAAGTTTCATCTTTTGTGCTTACTCTTTCACACGTTTCGCCGTAAACTCGTTGAACGGGGTGATCCAGTTCTCACCGCCATCGTAAGAACGTTCCATAAAAAACTTAAAGCCATCATCGCTGATATCGTAGTAGCGAGCACGTTCCAAAAATTTGCCGCCGGAGTCTTCTCCTGCGCCTCTCATATGCACTTCGTCATCAACCTTTTCAGCATCAATGATCGTTTGACCGTTTACATTTGCCATCATCCAGACGATGCGCCACTTCTTTTCGCGAGGCAGCCAGGTTCTAAAAGACGCACCGCGGAAAACCACATTGCCGTCAGCATTAAGTGAACGCCATTCATCCATAACCGCTGCGCCATCGAGAAACTTGTAGGCTTTGGAGCGCGCCTTCGACATCGCATAACTGCCATCAGGCTGAATATCCTTTGATACGATCTCCCAGTCACCCAAGAAAAAATCGAGATCATTTGCAGAAGGCTCAGCTTGCACGCCAGTAATACTTAAAAGAAAAAAAGAAGACAGGAACAACAGAAGTTTTTTCATTTCACACCCATTCGGTTTAATCGCACTTCAAGCTGCACTTACTTGGTCACTATAACGACTAGCTATATTGAGAAGACGTCTTGGTTTGACGCGCGGCTCTTAGTTTCGCAAAATCCTCACCCGCATGATGTGACGATCGGGTCAAAGGTGAGGCGGAAACCATCAAAAATCCTTTGGCGCGCGCAACACTTTCATAGGATTTGAATTCATCAGGATGAACGAACCGATCAACCGGCGCATGCTTGCGTGTTGGCTGGAGATATTGCCCAATGGTGATGAAGTCGATCCCGGCAGATCGCATATCGTCCATCACCTGCATCACTTCTTCACGGGTCTCGCCTAGACCAACCATGATCCCCGATTTTGTAAACATCGATGGATCACGCTCTTTGACTTTTTCCAAAAGGCGGAGCGAGTTGAAATAACGCGCGCCAGGGCGGATCGATAAATAGAGACGTGGCACAGTTTCAAGATTATGGTTGAAAACGTCAGGCCGCGCATCAATGACAATGTCTTCAGCAC
Organism: Hyphococcus sp.; assembly: GCA_021604605.1. Classification (GTDB taxonomy): domain Bacteria; phylum Pseudomonadota; class Alphaproteobacteria; order Caulobacterales; family Parvularculaceae; genus Hyphococcus. Next base: position 4,496 of record BQJH01000093.1, on the reverse strand, counting down.
GATCCTTACGCAAGAAGTCCGGCGTTAGAATTTCGATGGTCGTTTGCGGCGAGGTCTCACGAATGGCGCGAATAACCTGCGCGAAATGTTCCGCGCCTCCGTCGGTGAGATCATCACGATCAACCGAGGTGATCACCACATGGGCAAGCCCCATCTCCGCCACTGCTTCGGCCACATGGCGCGGTTCATCAACATCAAGCGCGCCGGGCAATCCGGTTTTGACATTACAGAACGCACAAGCCCGCGTGCAGGTGTCGCCCATAATCATCATGGTTGCGTGTTTTTTATCCCAGCACTCACCGATGTTCGGGCACGCCGCTTCTTCACAAACCGTGGTTAGGTTTTTTGAGCGCACAATCTCGCGGGTCTCTGCAAAACCTTTGGAAACGGGCGCCTTCACACGGATCCAGTCGGGCTTGCGCAGGACAGGCGTATCCTCACGCCCCTGCTTTTCAGGGTGACGCGGTTTGGGCGTTTCGCCATCTCTGTTGGCGATGCTATCAATGAGTGTCGTCATGCCCGCTCATGTAGCAGCGGCGCCCCTAAATTGTAAGGGGTTGCGGGAGCGGATTTGGGCGAGCGGACCCGGTGAATAAGGTAAATTTTTTAATCACTTAGCTGGTTGTTCGTTTCCTGGAGGTTGTGCGCTTATGCAAAATCAACGCTGCGACGGATTTAACGACCCTGTGCGTTTATATGGTAGCAGGCGCTTTGCGCCAGTGTAGGATGAGTATTTTAGGAAGCAAAATTGTCGATGACTGGGCCGATCATTGGGTTGCGTAAAAATTGGCGTTGGATTGCTGGATTTGTTGCATTTGCCGTTTTCACCGTATTTTTTATGGCGAGAAATGGGGCCGATGGCGCAGCGCCGACGAGCCTTTATGAAACCGTTACTGTTGATCGCGGCGCCATCAGTCAAACAGTCGCCACATCAGGCGCTGTGCGCCCACTTGTTACCGTACAGGTCGGCTCCCAACTTTCCGGTCAAGTGGCAGAACTACTTGCAGATTTTAACTCCGAGGTCTCAGAAGGCGATCTCATTGCGCGGATTGACCCACAAACTTTTCAAACCCGGGTCGAGGCGGCGCGCGCCGAAAAAGCTGTCGCGGAAGCAACGCTAAAAGCAAGGCGTGCGGAATTGCGACGCGCAGACGCTTTCCTCGCACAACGCAAAAGCGATCTCGACCGGTATGAAGGGCTTGGAGAAGAAGCAGGGCTCGCTGAAATTGAAATGGATAACATCCGCGCGCAGTATCGTGCTGCGGTTGCAGACCTCGATAGCGCCCGCGCTCAAATCGCCAACGCCGAGGCAACTGTGTTGCAAAGAACGGCGTCACTGGAACAGGCGGAAGTTGATTTAACCCGAACAGAGATTCGCTCTCCTATCGACGGCGTTGTCATTTCGCGCAGCATTGATGTGGGGCAGACCGTTGCCGCCAGTCTTTCTGCGCCAGTGCTTTTTGAAATCGCCCAGGACTTGTCACGCATTCAGATCGAAGCTGATGTGAATGAGGCAGATATTGGCGCCGTCTCAAAAACCAATCCGGTGTCATTCACAGTGGACGCTTTTCCGGGTCGAGCTTTTTCAGGAACCGTTGAAACGGTCCGCCTCGCCCCGACAGAACTGCAAAATGTTGTCACCTACACCGTGATCATACATGCGGATAATCCGGGGCGCATCCTCTATCCGGGGATGACCGCAACCGTCGAAATTATCACCGGCGCGCGCGAAGACACGCTGCGCATTCCGAATGCAGCGGCGCGCTTCGAACCCAGCAACGCACAGGACTTACTCGCCGCTGCAGGCGGGCAACCCAGAGGTAATCGCCAAGGTGGGAGACAAGGTGGGCGCATCGCGGCCCTTACGGAACAGCTCGACCTCAGCGGAGATCAACAAGAAGAGCTGCAAACAAAAATGCGCGAAGCTTTTGCGAATTCAAGACCCGGACCTGGCGGGCCAAATGCAGGCGCCCGTCAAAAGCGCATCAATTCTATTTTGAAAAGCGTTCTATCTGAAGATCAGTGGAACGAGTTTCAGTCAACTCAGAGAGACCGCCCTCAACCAAAAACCATCTGGGTCGTCAATGATGATGGTAACATCGAACCGCGACGTGTGCGTCTCGGCATTGCTGACAGCACCTATACAGAAATCTTCGGCGGGAATCTCGAACCCGGCGATGCAGTCATTATTCGTGAAGCGGCCCCTCAATCATGAACCCCGAGCACGGCTCAAGCGAAGCGCTCGTCCGCGGCGATAATGTGCGCAAGACATATCGAATGGGCGCGGAAGATATTCACGCCCTTGATGGCGTTTCTTTTAAAATTGCACGCGGTGAGTTCCTGTCAATTATGGGGCCGTCTGGGTCGGGAAAGTCTACCCTGATGAATTTACTTGGCGCCCTTGATCGACCAAGCGCGGGGCGTCTTGAAATCGACAACGCGCCAATTGGCGATATGACGCCGGACCAACTTGCCGCCTTACGCAACCGCACAATCGGGTTTGTTTTCCAGCAGTTCAACTTGCTCGCACGCACAAGCGCCTTGGAGAATGTCAAATTACCGATGCTTTATGCGCATAAGCGCCCCTCGGATTTGAACAAGGCGGCGCAAGAAGTACTGGATCTGGTTGGACTTGGGGATCGTCTCGATCATCACCCTGCGCAACTTTCTGGCGGTCAGCAACAACGCGTTGCGATTGCGCGGGCGCTGGTCAATCGACCGCAAATTCTTTTGGCTGATGAACCGACCGGCGCGTTGGACACACAAACATCAGAAGAGATCATGCAGCTCTTTACAAACCTCAACCAAAGCGGCGTCACCGTGATTATCGTTACACACGAACAGGAAATCGCTGACTGGACCAACCGGGTCATGCGGCTGCGGGACGGAAAGATCGTTACAGACGAGCGCTTGAAAGAGAGGCTGCATGTCGTTTCTTGATGCAATCATCGCCGCCCTAAAATCGCTTCGCCAGAACATGCTGCGCAGCATCCTGACAACGCTCGGCATCATGATCGGCATTGCCTCTGTAATCGTGATGAGTTCGATCAATGCGGGCGCGCAACAAAAAGTTGAAGAACAGATTGCAAGTTTGGGATCAACAATGCTCTCAGTATCACCAGGCGCCTCACGTCGTGGCGGACGGTCGAGCGGCGCAAATTCGGCCCCGCAATTATCAGAGCGCAACCTTGACGCGATAAAACAGGCAGTCCCCAACGTCGTTGACGCTATTGGTGAAGTCCGTGTTTCGACAACTGCCGTTGCTGGCGGCGCCGACTGGCCGACGACTATCACCGGGGTACATGCAGGGTTTCCCGTCGTGCGTAATTGGCCTGTCGCCACGGGGCGTTTTTTCTCCGAACAGGAAGTCTCTTCCGGAAGAAGATATGCTGTTGTTGGTGAGACAATCGTCAAGGAAGTCTTTGAGGGGACAAACCCTATTGGCGGCCAATTGCGGATTGGCAATGTTCCGTTTGAGGTGATTGGCGTTCTCGCCGCGAAAGGTCAAAATCAGTTCGGCCGGGACGAAGATGATCTTATTGTCGCTCCGGCTAGCGCCGTCAGGGCTCGACTGGCCGGTCGTGACGCCACGGTGCCGGACCAGCTCGATTCCATTCGTGTGTTGTTTGCTGACAATACTGATCTTGTCCGGGCAGAATCCGATCTCATGGACATCATGCGCACACAACGACGCATTCGCCCGGGCCAAGCTGATAATTTCCGTGTCTTTAACATTGCAGAATTTATTCGCGCCAGGAATGAGACCGCTCAGACCTTCGGAGTTTTGCTCGCAGCAACGGCGGCGATCTCGCTCTTAGTTGGCGGGATCGGCATCATGAACATCATGCTGGTTTCAGTGACGGAGCGAACCCGCGAGATCGGTCTTCGCCTCGCTATCGGCGCGCGCAAGAATGACATTCTCATTCAGTTTCTTGTCGAAGCTGTAACGCTCTGCCTGATTGGCGGCATTATAGGTCTTGGCCTTGGCCTCGCCTCCACAACCGTCGTGGCGAAAGTTGCCGGCTGGGATGTCTTGATCAACGCCAACCTTGTGCTGATCGCCATTCTCGCTTCAGCTGCTGTCGGGGTCTTTTTTGGATTTTTTCCTGCGCGTCGCGCGGCAAAGCTCAACCCTATCGACGCCTTGCGTTACGAATAGTCGAAGCGCTCCTTCAACGCTAAACCATGCGCTCGACCATATCGACGATTTCATCAAACGGTTGGTAGATGACCGAACCGTCCATGGGCTCACCCAAGGCTAAGTTAATCGTTTCCCATGCGTCGATGGAATTTATGACCGGCGTATCCTTATGACTGGCGAGTTTTGAGCCTTCCGTGGAAAATTTCACGACTTCGCGCGAGACCGGCAGACGCAGCCACCGCCAGACCCGGCGGTTAAGTTCTCCGGCCTCATAAAGAGCCCATCGCTCATCAGAGCCGTCATTGGCAATATCAAAGAACAGAGTTTTGAGATCACCAGCATCAACCAATACGAG
>BQJH01000092.1 GCA_021604605.1 Hyphococcus sp. | reverse complement strand
GGATTTTGGGCTGTTATCTGGCGCCACCCCTTCCGGTAAATCTGACCGGCTCATTAAAACCCCCTGCACATTTCGCTTACAGCCTACACGCTAATCTTGGCCTGTATTGTATCATCAAGGCAACGCTTGCCCATGAAGCATTGGTCGGATTACACCAAAACAAATCCTAAGCACTTGAAAAAACTGAAAAACGTCTCTTTCACGAAATTTTGCGCGCTCACTCACGCCTGGATAAATCATGGGAGAGGAGAAGTGAGACCAAAATGGTCGGAGCGACTGGACTCGAACCAGCGACCCCTTCACCCCCAGTGAAGTGCGCTACCAGACTGCGCCACGCTCCGACCGAGCTATGCATCAGAAAACGCAAAGCAAGTGCGCTTTATAGGCAGCTCAACAGCGGGCGGCAATGGTCAAAAATACAAGCAAGCGCTATTTCGCAGCCCTGTCATGCTCTTGGGCATGATCAGCGCCGGGCTCATCATCAGGGGCAATCGCCTGCAAAGCCAGCGTCGCTTCATCGAGCGCTTCCTGCACCTTCTCAAGTCGGGCAACCAATGCGGTCAAAGTGCGACGAACATTTTTTTGGAGGCCAGCATTGTTCACGCGAACTTCCGCGCCAAGCTCCAGAATATCATCATCAGAGACGGCTGACCCGTTTGCTTTTGTCGAGTTGCCATTGGCAACATCTTCATCATCAATGACCGGACGAACATCAACGCTCTCACCAGCAGCAAAACGCCGACCAAGCTCAGAGATGTATTTTACACCCTCGTCTTTGAAAATTTTCTGCACGCCTTTAGTCGTATAACGCTGATCATACAGAAGAACCCGAATGCCGCGTAACAGATCAATATCAAGCGGACGGTAATACCGACGCCCACCAGCACGCCGCATTGGACGCACTTGACCAAACACTTCTTCCCAATGACGCAGGACATGCTGCGGCACGTCTAATTCTTTAGCGGCTTCAGAAATAGTGCGGAATGCTTCGGCGGATTTCGCCACAGGATCGCCTGCCTTTGCTAGTCGTTAAGTTGGTATTATTCCGCAGCGTTGCGCGAACGGTGTCCGTCATTAATGCGGTCTTTGAGGACATGCGACGCCCGAAATGTCACAACACGGCGCGGTGCGATTGGCACCTCTTCTCCGGTCTTGGGATTACGTCCCATACGGAGTTTCTTGCTGCGCACTGAAAATGTCCCGAATGATGATACTTTGACCGTTTCACCCTTTTCGAGAGACGCCGCAACTTCTTCCAGAACGCGCTCAACAAAAGCTGCTGATTCGTTTCTGGATATCCCGACAGACCGATAAACGGCGTCCGTTAAGTCGGCTCTTGTGATTGTATTTCCCGCCATAAGCATCTTCCCGCATGTTATGCGCCCCACCGATTGCAATGTTAATCTTAACGCCGCGCTTCGGTCAATAACCCATTGAAATATATTGCGTGTTTTTCAGGTTCGTAGATTACGCCCGCAACAGAGCCGCGCCCCATGTCAGCCCGCCGCCCATGCCTTCGAGGAGGACCAGATCGTCTTTCTTGATGCGCCCGTCACTAACCCCCTGATGATAGGCGAGTGGTATTGAAGCCGCTGAGGTATTGCCCTGACCAGCGATTGTGGAAATCACCTGATCGGTTGCAAGATCTAGTTTTTTCACCACCCCTTTGATGATCCGCTCATTGGCCTGATGGGGCACAAACCAGTCGATAGCGCGCACATCAATCCCGGCGTCAGCGGCGACCCACTCCATGGCCTGAGAAATTCTCATCACCGCTTCCCGGAAGACTTTATTGCCCTGCATTCGCACATGCCCGGTAGATTGCGTCGAGGAAACCCCCCCATCAACATACAAAAGGTCAACAAGGCGCCCGTCACATCTAAGGTAACTGTTGATGACACCACGCTTGCCAGCGTCTGCCTCCTCTTGAGCTTCCAGGACAAATGCGCCAGCGCCGTCGCCAAACAACACACATGTAGCCCGGTCGGTCCAATCGAGAATACGCGAGAATGTCTCCGCACCGATCACAAGCGCGCGTTTATGCTGCCCGCTAGTGAGAAATTTTTCCGCCGTCGACAATGCATAGATAAAACCAGTGCAAACCGCCTGAATATCAAACGCCGCCCCTTCCCTGACCCCAAGTTTTGCCTGAACGATCGCCGCCGTAGACGGAAAGGTCAGATCGGGTGTGGTAGTGGCGACAATGATCAGATCGATATCGTCCGGTGCATATCCTGCTGCATCGAGCGCCTGGCGCGCTGCATGGGCTGCGAGATCGGAAGTCTTTTCCCCGTCAGCCGCCACATGGCGTTCGCGAATACCAGTGCGTTCGCGGATCCATTCGTCGCTCGTATCGACTTTTTTAGCGAGGTCGTGATTGGTTAAAACCTGCTCCGGCAAATACGCGCCGCAACCGCAAACAACTGCTTTTAAACTCATGACACCGCCGCTTTAAGTGTTGCGTTGTTTTCTTCAGATGCTTCAATCATTCGCTTTTGTCGATCCATAACTGTTTTGACGGTGGATGCGACCTCACTGCGGAAGCCTTTGCGCGCAAGATTGGCCGCCATCATGATGGCGCTGGCGACCCCGCGCGCGTCAGCCCCGCCATGGCTTTTCACTACAAGGCCGTTGAGGCCCAAAAACACGCCGCCATTATTAGATGACGGATTGATCCGATCTTTCAGTTTGCGCAAACCGGGGATCATGAATAGAGCGCCAAACTTCGCATTAATCGTGCCTGACAGCGCTTCCTTCACCCACCCACCAACAAGACGCGCTGCGCCCTCGGCCGATTTCAACGCAATATTTCCTGAAAACCCGTCCGTCACAACTACATCAACTGTACCTTTGGAAATGTCATTCCCTTCGACAAATCCTTGAAATGCCATGTCAGGATCAGCTTCTCGCAAAACTCTTGCAGCGGTTCGGATCAATTCATGCCCTTTTAAATCTTCCGCCCCAACATTTAGCAATCCAACAGTTGGCTTATCGACGTTCATTAACGCGCGGTAGAAAGCCTCACCCATGATCGCAAATTGAACCAACTGATTTTCATCCGCCTCAACATTGGCGCCAACATCCAGAACGACAGAACGTCCTCGTGGCGTTGGCCACAACGCCGTAATAGCCGGACGGTCTACGCCGTCGATCATGCGCAGCTGCATCTTCGCAACGGCCATCAAGGCGCCAGTATTACCACCGGAAACCACCGCATGCGCTTCCTCATTTTTTACCGCTTCAATCGCCGCCCACATGGAAGTGTCGCGCCCTCGGCGTAACACATGCATTGGCTTGTCACTCATGGAGACAACTTTATCCGTATGACGGATGACAGCACCTTCAAGGCCCTTGGCATTTTCTACAAGTGGCTTGATCTGTTTTTCATCACCGAAGAAAATGATGCTCGCCTGGAGGCCCTGGGCGATCGCGTGCGCAACCCCATCGACCACAGCACCCGGACCGGCATCGCCACCCATCGCATCAACAGCGAGGGTCAGGGCCGTCGAATTTTTGGTCGCTCCAGTCAGCGCATTCTCTCCCAATGCAAAATCCAACATCCCACATTACTTCAAGGCGGCTGGCGGCGAAGAATACAGCGCTCGCGCTCGCATGCAATCACCTCAAGGTAATTTTATCGCCTTCAAAAATGCTTCTAAGCCTATTGTTTTTATTCTTTTTTTCCGAATCGGTCGGCAAGGCCGGCGAAAGGGGAAACACTCCCGCCATCTCCATATAGCTCAGCCAGGCTCACAGCCCCTTCCTTACGGGGGAAGGGTTTCATCGCCAAACTGAGCTGTTGCACCATCAACTCCCCAATATCAAAAACTTGCCCCTCATAGACCTCAGGCAATTCCCAATCTTCAATATCTTCATCCAGATTTGGTTCTGGCGCGTGGCGCAAAAATTCAACCTCGAACGCTTCATCAACGATCTCTTCCATCTCTTCCAGACTGGCGACGCATTCTCGCGTCAACGTTGACTTAACGCGGCCAACAGCCGTGATGCTTTTCTTCGTCGCAGATAAGGTAATCTCACCAGATAAGGCGCTAATATCGATTACTTTCAGGCGTTTCGCGATACGCGTGCGCTCTTTCGGGCTTGGGTGTAAAGCCGTTGTCCTTCCCTCTCGGGATATTTTTGCGAGATCAAGCTCTACACTAAATTCCAACTCAGGTGACTCACTACTCATGATTGCGCTCCCACGTCCGGAAACCGAATAATCCCTCCAGCAATGCGCGCTGGCGGCTGTTTTTCAATACAGGCCACAGCGCTAAGAACATAGGTCGCAAGATCGCCAGCATGTGGCGCCGCTTCATCTTCATAGACATTACGACCCAACGCTTTAGCCAATGCTTGTAAATTATTCTCTGCCGCATCTTTGCGCATGGCTTCTTCATAAGCGCCAACGCGGCCGAAAAAATTCTCTGCCAGCTTACGAATCTTCTTACCGACGACCAGGTCGCCAACGCCGAGCTCGCGTAGCGAATCGTCCATGTTTTGAAACATGATATCGAAGAGCTTCTGAGACACTTTTTTACAAGCAGCATCCTCGCCCTTCAGGCGTCGCAGGATCAAAAAGACGTGGATGGCGATCATTTCAAATCGACCTTCCAGCGTATCTGGAACGGCCAAGTCCCTATAGAATGGCATCGCGCGCGCCTTATTAACGGCAGCGTCATACAGCGCCTGACCCGCTTCCTGAGCCGGATCCGTTCTAAAAAGCGATAAAATCATAAAATTTAGGTCCGAGAGTATTTGCGGCCTGCAAAGATCGCTGGTATCGATGCCCGGAGGTATTCGTCCCGGAGGCTGGGATCAAGCCCCATGAGGTTGTTTATGTTGAGAGTCGCCGCCCTGATTGCCGCCATACTGACGCTGCAAGCTTGTGTTTCTGTCAGATCTTATCACGGCTACGCCCTTGAACGGGGGCAAGATGAGCTAATTGGGGAAGCCGGCCTCGACACAAAAGAAAGCGTTCTGGCCAAGTTTGGCGAGCCATCCTTGATTGGCACATTCGACCGCAACGCCTGGTATTATATGAATAGCGCAGACGAGACGCGCGCTTTCTTCAAGCCTACAACGAAGGCCCGCAGCGTGGTGGCCTTCTATTTTGACCCTGAAGGTGTTCTGAAAGAAATGGATGAGTTTGACCTCGCCGATGGCGGCGACATTAAACTCGTCTCTCGCGCCACGCCAACCCGCGGTCGTGAGCTCAATTTCTGGGAACAACTTTTGGGTAATGTTGGCCGCTTGCCTGCGGGTGTTGGCGGCGAAGGCCAAGTCCCAGGTCAGTAACTTTAACTTGATGCGCCCTTAACGGGTAAAGTGATCATAGCCGGCCGCATTGATCTGCACAGCCTCACCATCAGAATCGATCAACACCGCGCCCTCTCCTCTGACAAGCGCGCCAATCCGCGTGACTTCTGTGCGGGCAGCTTTAGCGGCGACAGAGACTGATCGGCGCATTGCTGGCGGCGCTGCAAAAAGAATTTCATAATCATCGCCAAAACTTGCAAGCTCGGCAATCGCCTCGCTTTGATCATTAAAAGTTCCTACCCAAGTTCCTGCAGCCTGCGACAGCGGGATGGCGCTCGCATCCAGTTCCGCGCGTAATCCAGACGCCTTAGCCAAATGCTCTGCATCCGCTATCAACCCATCGGAAACATCGATAGACGCTGTTGCAAGGCCTGCAATCGCAGCACCAAGACTTAACCGCGGTTCCGGCAGGTGGTATCGCCCGGCAAGCGACGCCTTATCCACGGTTGTAAATTTCTCTTCCTTTTTCAGCGCCCGCAATCCAAGCCCGGCATCCCCGATTGTTCCGGTCACATAAAGATCATCTCCGGCGGCGGCGCCTGAGCGCATTGTCATGCCAGATTTTGACGGCGCGCCAAAGAATGTAGCCGAAAGAGTAAGCGGCCCGGTTTTTGTTGCGTGAACGGTTGTATCCCCCCCAAATAGTGGGCAACGATACGTTTCCTGATCTTCTCTTAGACCTGTTGCAAACAACTCAATTTTTTCTCGTTTGATGGATGCCGGCCAGACGCAACCTAGAAAATATCCCTGAGGTTTGGCGCCTTTTGCTGCGAGATCCGACAAATTCACGCGGATCAACTTACGCGCAACGAGGTCAAGCGGGTCCTTAGTCAGGAAATGAACCCCCGCGATCATTATATCCTTAGTGACGACCAGCGACCCGTCGTTAATCATCGCCGCATCATCTTTTAATGAGAAAGCACCCGGCGCTTCTTCCGTTAGCGGAGCAAAAACTTCACGAATGAGATCAAACTCGCTCATCAGCGCCGGGCGCCCTTAAACTTGTATTTCGTCGGCGCGCGCTTCACGCGCGGCAACATCAAGCACAGCATTGATGAACTTTGGTTCCTCCGCATCAAAGAACGCATTAGCGATCTCAAGATACTCATCGATGACAACTTTGCAGGGCACATCAGGGCGACGGATCAATTCATATAACCCTGCCCGCAATATTGCCCGCGCTGTAGCGTCGAGACGTTTGAGTTTCCACCCTTTGGCAAGCTGACGTTCAAGATAAGGGTCAAGGCGATTTTGCGTTTCGACAGCGCCGCGTAAAATGTCACCAAAAAAAGCCTTGTCTGCACGGTGCAGTTGCTCGCCGTCTATATCGCCACCCAGTCGAAACTCTTCAAACTCTCGAATAGTGGCGTCAACACCCTGCCCGGATGATTCCATCTGATAAAGCGCCTGCACGGCGGCGAGCCGTGCGGCAGAGCGCGCCGGGGCGCCATCACGTCGCGCTTTCCCAACCGGGTTAGGATTACTCATCATCAACATCATCCATTTTCCCAAGGAATTGCTCAAAATCTTTCGCCTCACGGAAATCCTTATAGACAGAGGCGTAGCGCACATAAGCCACATCATCGAGATGCGCCAATCCTTCCATAACCAACTCACCGACGGTCACAGTCGGGATTTCGCTCTCTCCCATCGCTTCGAGCCGACGGACAATCCCTGAAATCATTTGCTCAATGCGATCAGGATCAACATTGCGTTTTCGCGTCGCGATGATGATTGACCGCGCCAGCTTGTCCCTATCGAAAGGCGCTTTCTTGCCGGTATTTTTAACAACGATAAGTTCGCGCAGTTGTACACGCTCAAATGTCGTAAAGCGCCCGCCACAGGCGGAACATTCCCGGCGTCGACGCACCGAGGCGCCATCCTCGGCCGATCGCGAGTCTTTTACCTGCGTCTCTTCACTACCGCAAAATGGACATCGCATTTTGTTCTCGCCGTCGTTAGATCATCTCTATCAGCTATAAATCGGGAAACGACCGGTTAGCGTCATTACCCGCTCACCAACTGCTTTTTCAACGGCGCTATTATCACCGCCTTCGGCCAGCCCGTCGAGGACATCCGACATCATCGACCCGATCTCACGAAACTCCGCCACACCAAACCCACGCGTTGTTCCGGCCGGCGACCCAATACGGATGCCAGACGTGACCGTGAATTTCTCCGGATCAAAAGGAATGCCGTTTTTGTTACAGGTGATGCCCGCTCGCTCAAGGCTTTCTTCAGCAGCGTTGCCTTTTACACCCTTTGGACGCAGGTCGATCAAGGCCAGATGCGTATCCGTTCCGCCGGAAACGACTGCATATCCAGCCTCCACCAGAGCAGCAGCAAGACTCTGAGCATTATCAATTACCGCGCGGCCATAGGATTTAAACTCCGGCGTCAGTGCTTCACCAAACGCTACGGCCTTGGCAGCAACCACATGCATCAACGGCCCGCCCTGAATGCCAGGAAACAACGCTGAGCGAACCTTTTTGGCGATGTCCTTATCATTGGTCAAAACAATGCCGCCGCGCGGACCACGCAATGTCTTGTGAGTTGTTGAGGTAACAACATGCGCATGATCCACGGGATTTGGGTAAAGACCCGCGGCAACTAACCCGGCAAAATGCGCCATATCAACCATGAGATAGGCGCCGACGCTGTCAGCAATCTCACGAAACTTTTTAAAGTCGATCTTACGAGAATAAGCGCTGCCGCCCGCAATGATTAGTTTCGGCTTATGTTCATCCGCCGCCCGTGCAACATCATCATAATCGATCAACTGATCTTCTTCGCGTACGCCATAATGAACCGCATTAAACCACTTGCCCGACTGGTTCGCTTTTCCGCCATGTGTAAGATGTCCACCTGATGCGAGATCCATCCCCAAAAACGTATCGCCTGGTTTGATTAAAGCCATAAAGACAGACTGGTTCGCCTGGCTGCCGGAGTGTGGTTGCACATTTGCCTCTTCACAAGAGAACAGCTTCTTGACCCTCTCGATGGCGATCTCTTCGACAATGTCGACATACTCACACCCGCCATAATATCGCCTGCCAGGGTAGCCTTCTGCATATTTGTTCGTGAGGACAGAGCCTTGCGCATCCAGAACAGCCCGCGAGACGATGTTCTCTGAGGCAATCAGCTCGATCTGGTTTTGCTGGCGGGAAAACTCTTTGCCGATTGCGTCAAAAATATCCTTGTCGCGCGCTTCCAGCTTTTCTGCAAAAAAACCGCTCGGTAGAACATCCGACTGATTAACGCTGCTCATTCACTTTGCTCCTATCGGGACTGTCTGCCCGGCGTCCAATTCAACCATCAATTGTCGCTGATATACGGGTCGCCATGGCGAACGGCAATCCTGAACGGAGGCCCCGCAATAGAATCGACAAGATTTCAGCGCTCATATCAACCACAAGGCTGACCACGGCTGCCATTATTAGTGATTCTGGCTATTTTGCCCGGTATTTAGGCCGCACGCTTAATTTTCAGCGCCGTCCAAGCATCATCCAGCGCGGTCAGGAGAACATCCATATGCGCATCAGTGTGAAGCGGTGTCGGCGTCAGGCGCAACCGCTCGGTGCCTTTTGGAACGGTCGGGTAGTTAATTGGCTGCACATAAATATTGTGCTGCTCAAGCAGATAATCTGTCACTTTTTTACACTGGACAGGGTCTCCGACCTTGATCGGGACAATATGGCTGACAGACTCGATTAACGGAAAGCGCGCCTCCGTTAGAATTTTCTTCAAGCGGGCGGCTCGTTCTTGATGACGCTGGCGCAAATCATTTGATCGCTCCAGAATTTCGACACTGGCCAACGCGCCGGCCGCAAGAACAGGCGATAAAGCCGTCGTAAAAATAAAGCCCGACGCATAAGAGCGGATTGCGTCCACAATCGCTGCGCTTGCCGCGATGTAGCCGCCCATCACGCCAAATGCTTTTCCGAGCGTTCCCTCGACAATATCGATACGGTCCAAAACACCATCACGTTCTGCAACGCCAGCGCCATGTTCGCCGTAAAGGCCCACCGCATGAACCTCATCAAGATACGTGAACGCATTATACTTTTCAGCGAGCGCACAAATCTCTGCTAGAGGCGCGATATCCCCATCCATTGAATAAACGGATTCAAACGCAATCACTTTTGGACGATCGGCCGGAATTTCTTTTAAGATTTCTTCCAGATGATCGAGGTTATTGTGACGCCATATCCGTTTTATGGATCGGCCGCCGCGAATTCCCTCAATCATCGAAGCATGATTCAACGCATCGGAAATAATTACACAATCAGGTAATATGCGTGCGATTGTTGCGAGGGTGGCTTCATTTGCCACATAGCCTGAAGTGAACAACAACGCCGCTTCTTTTTTGTGCAGATTCGCCAAGGCGCGTTCGAGGCGCACATGATAATGCGTCGTACCCGCAATATTTCGCGTCCCGCCTGCTCCAGCGCCAACCTTACTGGCAGCTTTCTGCATAGCATCGACAACCCCCGGGTGCTGGCCCATGCCGAGATAATCATTGGAGCACCAGACGGTGATCTCACGGGAACCTTCGCCATTATCTGGGTGATAGAGCGCTGTTGGGAATCTTCCACACTGACGCTCAATATCAGCAAAGACGCGATAACGCCCTTCTGTTTTGACGGCCGCAACAGCGGTTTCAAACGCTTTATTATAATCCACCATTACGGCTCACATCTATCTCGTGCGTGTTCGCTTTAGATAATCAATGCAGCCCCCCGGCG
>BQJH01000091.1 GCA_021604605.1 Hyphococcus sp. | reverse complement strand
CGCGCTCAATTGATTGCCGCCATGGGGGTGAAAACCCGATGATCCTTGTCGGCAACCAGCGTGGTGGCGCTCAAAATCTGGCCCTCCATCTCCTGAAGGATGAAAACGAGCATGTGGAAGTGCATGAATTGCGTGGTTTTGCTTCTAACACTCTGATAGCGGCCCTGAATGAGGTCCATGCCATAAGTCGCGGCACCAAATGCAAGCAATTTCTCTATTCCCTCTCGCTGAACCCGCCGCTCGAAAAAGACGTCAAGATTTCTGATTTTGAGGCTGCAATTGAGCGTATCGAAGAGAAGTTAGGGCTTACCAATCAACCCCGCGCCATCGTCTTTCATACCAAAGAAGGGCCTAAAGGGGTCAGGCGTCATGCCCACGCGGTCTGGTCACGCATTGATACGGGAGCGATGAAAGCTGTTCAGATGTCTTTTGATCATAGAAAGCTCAAGCAGTTATCGCGAGAGCTATTTATTGAACATGGCTGGAAAATGCCCCGTGGACTTGCGAATAGCCAGGAACGCGATCCCAAGAATTTCACCTTAGCCGAATGGCAACAGGCCAAGCGTATCGGTACAGACCCCCGCGCCATCAAAACGGCTATTCAGGATGCCTGGGCGATTTCTGACAACAAGGCGTCCTTCGCCCAGGCGATGGCAGAGCGAGGCTATGAAGTCGCACGCGGTGACCGGCGCGGCTTTGTCGCTGTTGATGTCCATGGCGAGGTGTATTCCATCCCGCGACAAGCAAATGTGAAAACGAAACAAGTACGCGAGCGCCTTGGTGCTGAAGCGGCCTTGCCGAGTGTTGATGAGGCGAAAGCCAAGATCGCTGCACGAATATTGCCAAAACTGGATGATTTTCAGAAGTGGCTAGTAGCGCAAAATCAGCAGCGACGCAGACAGTTTGAGCGTATGCGCAAAAACCTTGTGGCGCGCCAACGCGCCGAACGTCAGGTGCTGAAAGAACGGATCGAGGCGCGGCGGATCGCCGAAACCATAATGAGGCAAGATCGCTTCCGAACTGGCCTTGGCGGTATTTGGGATCGATTACGGGGGCAGCACAAACAGATAATACAACGAAACGAACGCGAAGCCCTCGCTGCGTTCGAGCGTGATCGGGATGAAACCGACCAATTGATATTTCGACAACTCGAAAAGCGGCACCAACTGTCTCGTGCAATGCGGAAAGAACACTCAAAAACTAAAGAGTTGCAGCAAGGTTTAAGCCGCGAGCGGCAGGCCTACCAGCAAATGCGAGTGCCTTCCGCATTAGAGGAGAGCCGCAAAGTATTTCTCCATGATCGCAAAACAACGCAAACGACACCACGTCATCGCGGCCCGTCCCGCGAATGACGGAAGAAGGAAATTCCAATGAAGGGTTTAAACAGTGATTGAAGATGATGAACGGCGAGTACAACGCGAAAGGGATATCGCCCGCTCGGTGGCTCCTGCAGATTATTCCCGGCTTGAACGCGATATTCGCGCTAACAAGGCCGAAGCCGTGAGGCGCGCCCGAATCTCGCATGAACAATATGAACAAGAACGAGCCGGTTATTACGCCTCGGCCACCGTCCAACGCAATCCGGACGGATCGATACAATCGTTTCGGCCAAACCCGACAAGATAATTAATTATCGATCCCACACGTTGCGTATTTTAAAACATCGATAGTTGATCATCATCAGGATTCGGGATCGCAAAAAGCTCTCGCGCCAACGCAATTGTTTGTCTCCCCTCAAATATTGGCTTTTCAAGGCAATGATTGACAGTGCGCCATCCCGCCCAGATTTTAAGCCCTGCGCCTTGATAGGTTATAGACGGGCAATTATCGCGAGCGCTGCTGCCGCCAAAAATACCAAGTTCATATTTTAGTGCGTCTTCAAGTTGCTTGTCGGTTAGTCCCGTTTGTTGACGCTCCAACCAGCGCTCATTTGAGCGTTGATAACTCCCCACAGCGGCTAAGAAGGCGTTGCGCTTGTCGGTTTCGGTCAGTGGTTTCTGTGTTTCCATGACCTTTTACCCGCACCGATAAACGAAACTGTTTCCGGCGATAGTAGCCTCGCTGTAATCAGCGGCTAGATCGCGAGCGATGGCGTCTGTATCGATATAGAATTGAAGACTTTCCGGAATTTCTCCGTAATAGCCATCCTCCAAGAATCGCTCGGCTAGTTCTTTAAGTGTCTCAACGCCGAAAACATCAACATCGAAATCATCGGGACTTACGGTTTCATAATCGAAGCTGTATCCACATTCGCCTACGGCCAGAATAAAATGAAACTTCTCCCAATCTTCCCAATTCTCCGCGCAATTGAGAAAAGCCGCAAAGTTAACTTGATTGATCCCGAAGGCATTAGCCAAAGCGCAATCAATCTCGTCATCGCTATCGATAAATTGAATTTCAAATTCTTCGACGTGCTGGCCGAAATCATTTTTAAGGTTTGCGGCTTTCTTTTGAAAGGTTGCTGCGTCTTTGAAATAAAATCCGCTTGCTGCGAGATCACATGGTTGGGCGTATAAGGTGATTGTCATTTTCTTCCCCTTCATTGGGCATGGGTTTCGCTTATGAAACCCTGCTTCCGGTCGAGGATGGGTGTGCAAACGGAAGGAAAAATCGACGGCGGGCGCAGCCGCTTAGCGGCGAGCCTCGGGAGACCGTCTATTTTTTTTGAAGTGCGCTGAGGGCAAAGCCCTAAGTTTTTTGCGCGAAGGATCGAAGCCTTATGGTCAAGACCGCAATAGCGGGCTTGATTTACGAGAGCCTGGTCCGGTTATGCCGGATGCGCCTCGCCACTACGCCAGATAATGCCAAACAGCAACTGGATTTTACAAAACGCTATCCAACTAGTCTTCTAATTTCATTAATTGATGCTGACGGTAAATCTAATGTGTCAAGACGCTGGCGCTTAATCCAATTGCGTGCTTCTGCTTGAGACATGTCGGTCCGGCGTGGCACAGACTGAAGTTTGCCAGCCGTGTATCTTGAAAGCCCAAGCCCCATGAAACTTATCATTGTTGGAGAGCACGCACCCACTTCAAGATACATCGGTATCGACGGGACGGAAGGAATTAATTCGTCGAGCTTATTGTTGCGCAATACAAGTTCGAGAACTGCGTTATAGCAAGAAAACAACCGCACATATTTAAAACGAAGATCGCGCTCAACTTCATTCAGCGTCTCCCTGATTACAGTTGCGATATTTGGGTTTTGCCCTTGCTTAACTTTGTAATCGTAACTCGCATCGATTATCTGCGGTAGCGGTTGGCCCCGCATCCATTTTATCGCAATTTGCGCATAGTAACTATGCGATTTATCAGATTTTGGATATTTCATAATCGCCCCGTGACACCGCTTAATTGCGGTCAAATAAGACATGTATGCCTTTGGGTCTAAAGGGTGCTTTGGTATGATGTAACTAGGGCCGCCCTTTTTTAGGCTTCGCTCAAGCCATTCATAAAGAGATTGTTGCCTATGGATTGTAACGGTCGGCGAGGATGTAAGAGTTTCAAGATCGATATCGGTATTTTCGGTAGATTTTTTTACCGCCTCTACCAGTTTTACCGCACGTGGATCATCGGGTTGCAACCCTAACTTTTTCAAGGTTTCTTTTAACTTGCCGTCAAACAGGTCTCTAACAAGCTTTACAAAAGTATTTTCGAAAGTGTCGGTCGTTTGACGATCTGGAATAAATTCGGGATCATTAATATATGCGATGAGCGCCTCAAGCTGATCAACTACATGTACTTCGATTGATGGAGTTACGTCTTGATCTTTATCCCCCGACATCGGGTCCGTTGGCCAATCGCCATAATCAATCAAAAAGATGTTTCCAGAGAATTCTTTGCCTAATCTCCCCGCCCTACCTGCCAAATTCCAAAAATCAATCGCGGAAATCGGTTGGTTTTGACCTTTTTGAGGGTTGTGAAGAAACAAATTTTGTGCAGGCATATTAACACCATACAAAAGTGTACTCGTTGTCACGAGGTATTGCAGTTCACCTTCGGAAAACGCGTCCTCGATGGCCTTTCTCACCAATGATGGAAGTCTACCGTAGTGAAATCCAACCTTTTTTAGAACGGTTTGCGCGAGTTGGTATTTGGGGTGAACCGCTTCTTCGATAAACTTCGAGAGTTCTATAAGTTCGTCGCTGACATCATCGACTTCAAAATCGGAGAGGCCGAATGCGATTTTTTCACATTCGGCTGGCCCCATTGCGTACAGCAAGTTCTGACCGCTCTGACCAAGACGCAACGCGAGATTGATCAATTTACTCTTGTGATCAATTAGCGGCTGGTCACAGTCTATCGGACCAAGGGGAACTTTTTTGGCTTCTGAGCTGAATGATAAGTTTGCCCTTTTGGGACGAGTGCTGTCGCAATCGATAAACACGATATTCTGCACAACAGTTGTTTCATCCGTTCGTACTGACTTTGGCTCTTTTTCAAAAAGTTTAGCTAGTCGGCCTGGTTCCTTAATGTTTGGCCCGGCAAATAGAAGCTGCATTTTTTTGTTCCGCAGGAGTGCCTCTTCAATAACTGATGACAACAAAACACCGCGCGGCCCGTCACCAATACTCTGTGCTTCGTCCACGACCATTAAGTCAAAAACTAACGATGGATGAGCCATATGAAGAAGCTGAAGACGTTCTTGCGTAATGGTGTAAACACCGCTTTCCGGAAGCTCTGTGTCTTTAGGAACCGGCGTAGTGATTAATTCGCTCGCAATTTCGTCATTTGAAAGCCACTCCGCGATATCATCGGATACTTGATTTATTAGTGCTCGTGTTGGAACAAGAAATACAACATTCTTTGCATTTTTCTCAACGAGCTGCTTGCGCGCATAAGCCTGCAAAATAAATGATTTTCCAGCGGACGTCGGTGCAGACACGCCAACCGCTTCTCCGGTATTTAGTTCCTTCCACAACTCCCATTGAAAGTCAGTAAGAGCAACACCAGACTTGCCAAACGTAACAGTATTGCCAACCCTGCGCGCATCACCCTCAGCAACAATTTGTGTGGGCAGACTATTCTCTGAAATCGAGTATTTATTTTTTGCGTAATTGACGGCTGGAAAATTGCCCATACGGCTTAGAGAGAGCAACAGTACATACGGTATTCCTGGGTATTCATGGACAAGCTCTGACGCCGCCGTCACAATGTGATATGCAGTTTCCCGATAATCTGTGTTTTGGGATGCTGACAGTATCGCAGCACTTCTCAAGAGTTTAGATAAAACGGCGTCATCAATTGCAGTCTTTTCGACATTGGTTGCATACCTGTTTCGCAGGTGGGATTCACGCAGCGCTGACGCATCTTGATGAAATATTTCATGCGCCCAAATTCGATTTGAAAGTTCCTCAATCATTTGGCCACCCAATTTTAGCTTGGAATTTATCGCGGAAATCCTGCACGTCTGGAACTGGCAACAAGAAGAATTCAAATCGTTGCTGTTCCAGCGCCTTTCCTTTCACTTTCTGATTTATAGAAGAAATGAACGCTTCGACGGTCTTGTTGACTTCTTCAATATATAACTTCTCGTAGTCTTCGCTCGCATCGTTATCAAATTGAGGTGCGTTGTGAACAAGAAGGCAGGAATAAACTGTTACCCTTTCATTCGATGCCTCTTCATATGGATCTAGGTATTTCAGAAAGGCTTCCTGAGCATCGTCATCAAGGCCATCAAAATCAGCAAAGCTTGAAACGATTTCTATTTCGCGCTTTTCTTTTGCCTCATCGATGAATTTTTTAATTGACGCCAACGCATCGGATAGTCCGCCCTCAAGAGTTTTGTGTGCTTTGGACTCCCCCCAATATAAAAATAGCTTGTCTAAACCTGAATCATAACGGGCGTGTATGCCATCCGTACCATGAACAGGCATGTTGTTATTGGTTTTAAGGTACATTTTGGAAACGATTTGCGGCGCTTTGAGTTGCCATTCATTCAGTAAGTATAAGACAATTTCACCGCCCTCGCCTGAGCGGTTACTTCCTTTCTTTGCCTTGATAAACAGATCACGAGCCCTTTGCGAAAGTGTATCCATTGTAAGCGCAGCCTGAACATGGTCGCCGCCCTGAATACTCTGCTGTGCAGCTTTAATTTCACTACGGGGCAAACAAAATGAAGTCAGATGATTTGAAATAACGTCAATGAATTCATCGAATGTTGGTTTGTCGTCGCGGAACGCTAAATAGCTGCATCTAACGTTGATGCGCTCACCGCACTTATCTGTATCATAATCCAGATGCCTAATTCTTGACTCAAGGTGGGAAAAATCACCGAGAAGAAGAGCAATCTGATCTGATAAATCCATTTGCTCTCCTATCCAGAATACCACGTAGCACGTGCTTTTCCATGTCGTTTAATTATCCCGGCATCAACCAACTCACGTAATCGAACTTTGAGAGTGTTTCGGTTGGCGCCAGTAGCATCCGCAAGCTGGGCAATCGTTTGGCGCTTGTGCTCACGCAACAAGGCCAAAACCTGAACGGAAAGTTCGGGAAGATCATTTTCATCGCTTGCTGATGCGCTCTCATTTTCGAGACGGCGTGCAAGATTGTCTTTCTGTTTTTTGAGACAGCGCAAGAAGAAACCAATCCATGGTTCCCAATCCGGCTTATTTCCCTTTAGCGTCGTTTGTGTGCGTCGAAGGGCTTTGTAGTACAAATCCTTGTTTTCTTCGATCACGCTTTCGAGCGAGGCGTATGGCACGTAGTCGTAGCCCGCGCGAAGCAGCAGCAATGTTGTCAGAACGCGGGATATGCGCCCGTTACCATCCTGAAAAGGATGAACAGCGAGAAAGACGACAACAAACACAGCGACGATTAACAGTGGATGCAGCGCTTCTTCGTCAATAGCCTTATTGGTCCACGCAATGAGCTCTTCCATTTCGCGCGGCGTATCGAAGGGCGTAGTTGTCTCGAACACCACGCCAACTTCGTTCCCATCGGCGTCAAAAGCCACGACATGGTTGTCGAGCGTTTTGTACGACCCCCGATGGCGCTCGTCCTTGTCGCTGTGGCGCAAAAGCGTTTGATGAAGCTGGCGCAGATGATTTTCGGTCAGCCGCATTTCTGCAAAGGCTTCAAACACGAGGTCCATGGCCTCGGCGTAACCAGCGACCTCCTGCTCATCGCGTGAGGCAAACGAAGTCTTGTCGAGATTTGACAGAAGCGTCTCAACTTGGGCGTCGCTGAGCTTGGCCCCTTCAATGCGGGTTGACGAGCCAACGCTTTCGACCGTTGCAACCTTTCGCAGCGCCTTCAGGCGTTCCGGCGAAAGGTTCTCCAATGCTTGCCAACGGCCTTTGAACTCATCGATTTCCGCGATAAGCTTCACAAAGTCAGGCGTTACGGCAAATTTTGGCTCTTGCATGGGTCTCCGAATATCCGATTTTATACCCGATTATACCCAATTCTACCCAATAATCTATGAATAAATTGCACCCCAACATCAGCTAAACCTGAGCAACGGCGTGCGCCCGTCATTCTTAACTAAAACAATTTGCAGGCTCGGTATAACGAGATCGTGCCGGTTACAGTAGGTATCCGCATCGCTTCTTCAACATTTGAAAACCCAGCCTCATCTAACAATTCCAGAATAATCCCATCGGCACTGGGTTGCGTATCTTTCACGCCATCAAGCGCCTGAACGGTGATGCGGAATAAAAACCGTAACAAGCCCTTCTGCAAACCATAATCAGCGATATGCACTGATCCGCCTGGTTTTAACGACTTGTAGATCGCCTCTACGATCCGCTGTTTTTCTGCGAGCGGAACCTGATGCAATACAAGCGAGCTGATGATTTTATCCGGCGCGGGCTTCAGGTAATCGGCATCGGAAGAAAAATATCCAATTTCAAATTTCGCCGCCGCTCCAGGACGCTTAACTTTTGCTCTTGCCCGCTCGACGGCATCTTCGTCAGGATCGACACCAATATATGTTGTTTTTGGCGATGCATTGTGAACTGCGATTGCAAGGCTGCCAGTACCGCTGCCTATATCGACGACCTTCTCGCCAGCCTTCGGGGCAATAGCCAAGACAAACGCCCGTCGCCATACGGATTCTCGGGTGAGCGCTGCAATGGCAAGATCATAGAGCGGCGTTAGCGCCTTGTGTCCAAGGGGCGGTGTATGCGTGCGGGTCTCGGCTGTCATAGCTTTAGCTGGCGTAAGCGCAGAGCATTGCCGATCACGGAGACCGAACTCAGGCTCATCGCAGCAGCGGCAATCATCGGGCTCAAAAGCAACCCGAATGTGGGGTAGAGCACGCCGGCTGCGACAGGAACACCAAGCGCGTTATAGATAAAGGCAAAGAAAAGGTTCTGGCGAATGTTGTTCATTGTCGCCTGGCTCAACTGACGCGCTCTCGCCACACCGGTCAGATCGCCGCGCACGAGGGTAACGCTTGCACTTTCCATGGCGACATCGGTGCCGGTCCCCATGGCAATACCGACATCGGCTTGGGCGAGCGCCGGCGCATCATTGATGCCGTCACCGGCCATCGCAACCACAGAACCCGCTTGCTGAAGCTCCTTGATGACCCGGTTCTTGTCCTCCGGCGACACATCCGCATGCACTTCATCGATGCCGATCTGCTTGCCAACGGCCATGGCGGTGCCTTCGCTATCGCCTGTGAGCATGACAATCTTAAGCCCGGCTTCGTGCAAGCGCTTAATAGCCGCCGGCGTTGTTTCCTTGATGGGATCGGCAACGCCGATAAGACCGGCAGCACGTCCGTCCACCGCGACAAACATCACTGTCTGGCCTTCGCTACGATGGGTTTCCGCACGCTTTGCCAGACTTTCATCAAAGGCACCAAGGTGGCGCATTAATTTGGCGTTGCCGATAGCAACTGACTTTCCATCAACACTTGCCTGTGCGCCTTGTCCGGTTATCGATTGAAACCCTTGTGCAGGCGAATAATTCAGCCCGCGTTCTTTTGCGCCTTCGACAATTGCCTGGGCCAAGGGGTGTTCACTGGCCGCTTCCACGGATGCAACCAAGGACAATAACTCATTCGCGGTAAAACCTTCTTGCGGCTCGATGGTGACCAGCTTTGGACGGCCTTCGGTCAAGGTGCCGGTCTTATCGACGACGACTGTGTCAACTTTTTCAAAGGTTTCTAAGGCTTCAGCGTTCTTAATGAGCACGCCGTGCTGCGCGCCTTTTCCCGTGCCGACCATAATCGACATGGGCGTTGCAAGGCCGAGCGCGCAGGGGCAAGCGATTATCAAAACGGCAACGGCATTGACGATGGCGTAAGCCATGGCCGGTTGCGGACCAAAATTAGCCCAAACAATAAATGTAATGATCGCGATAATGACAACAGCGGGCACGAACCAACCAGCGACAAGATCGGCAAGGCGTTGTATCGGCGCTCGGCTGCGCTGCGCTTCTGAAACCATATGAACGATTTGCGAAAGCAGCGTGTCTTCGCCGACACGCGTCGCCTTCATGATGAGGCCGCCGGTGCCGTTGACCGTACCGCCGGTCACCGCATCACCTGTGTTTTTTTCAACCGGGATCGGCTCGCCGGAAATCATCGATTCATCAACGCTTGAATGACCTTCAATCACTTCGCCATCGACCGGAACTTTCTCACCGGGCCGAACGCGCAAACGATCACCTGCTTTTAACTCATCAATCGAGACGTCTTCTTCGCTGCCATCATCATTGATGCGCCGCGCGGTCGGCGGGGCCAGTTCAAGCAGCGCGCGGATCGCGCCGGAGGTTTGACTGCGTGCACGCAACTCCAAAACCTGCCCCAAGAGCACAAGCGTTGTGATGACGGCGGCAGCTTCGAAATAGATCGCAACATTGCCGTTGGCATCGCGAAAGGCGGGCGGAAAAATCGACGGGATCAGGATGGCAATCGTCGAATACACAAAGGCAACGCCTACGCCGAGCGCAATCAGCGTAAACATGTTGAGGTTCATCGTGCGAAGCGATTGGATGCCGCGCACAAAAAACGGCCAACCGCCCCACAGCACAACGGGAACAGCTAGTATAAACTGCGCCCACTGTCCCCAAGCAGCAGGAATAAGATCGTGTAATGGACGCCCTGGAATGAGATCGCCCATGGCGTAGACAAAAAGCGGCAGGGTGAGCACAGCGCTGACCCAAAACCGGCGCGTCATATCATCGAGTTCGCTGGTATCCTCTTCACCGGCAACA
>BQJH01000090.1 GCA_021604605.1 Hyphococcus sp. | reverse complement strand
GACCACGCTAAAATACGGGCGTATTAGCACCAGTGATGTGTCGGTCTTCTCCAGCGCGACATTCCAACTCTACTCCTCAAATTCTGATGCCGCTTGTTTCTTCTGCGCGCCTTGCCGTCGCCAGCGGATTACTGCGCTAATTTGTAGTAGTAATTAAAAAAAGTTTGGCTGATTGAGCGATGCGCAGAGATGCGCATCGCTCTTTTCATTTGTCTGGCCATAAATTCACACATAGGAGTATCCGTCTATTTGAGTTAAATTTAACGCATCATTGTCATACCGAAGAGATACCTGCCCCCCAGCGCGTGGTTGGAGTGGCAACTTTCAGTGGGATACACTCCTGCTTCGACTTTTTTATTCGTCAAGTCGTTTTCAATCCGTACGGTTCCCCTTTTCCACTCCTTGCCTTCAAGATTTTGCAAAACTTCTTAGCCGTTCATGACCATCCGTCTTTGTTTCGTTGTGTTAATCCAACTGCACGCAATTGCTACTAATCTAGTCACAAAAATTTAACACGAGCTACGCTGAACATAGGTCGGTTATTCACAGCTTTATCCCCGGAAAGTGTTGGTAACTTTATACCGGAGGTTCCCTTTTCGTCAGGGTGGAGAGATGCATATAACCATATGAAGCTTCAGCCGTGATGCCATATTTGGATAATTCTTTGAGATAGGCGGTATTAAACCGCATCGGACCAACGTCATGCGCACCATTACGATTACGCACCCATTGGCCCGGCTTGTTGCCTTCTTTTTCCGCGATGGCCAGTAAGAGTAAGATATTGGCCGATATTTTATGCTTAATGGCGGTTGTTACTGAACAAATCTAGCTTATAACAGGCGCCCATATTTCTGATTAATTTTTTGCGACCAGCCGCCATTCGACTCGCACTGGTTTAAAAACCTGCTTCGCGCTTTAAACGTTTTGTTCAGGCTGATCTCGCCATGATCGTTGAATTTAATAATGCTGAAATAGTGCTTGACCGCGCCGCTGCAACCATCGACTACACCCACCCCTTGCAGCATCCCGGCCATGCAAAGAACGGTAGTGCAGGAATCCTTAGCAAAAACAGGACTTGTAGAAACCACCCAACAAAACACCGCTACCATCAGTTTTCTCATCGTTATGTCCTCACAATAAAAGATTCAGGGTTTTTTACCCGGCGAAATATTGTTAGAAGTGGAATTTCCTCCAGAAAAAGGCCTCGGTATATCAACAGAAGCACTTCGGCGTGCGATATCTATTCCAGGTGGCGGACTTTTTGTCGCGGCGGCAATAACGGCCTCCGCGCCTTTTACCGCATGTCTGGTGCCTTGGAACGTCATCGAACCCCCCATCGTCGCCACGGCTGCCGCTGTGGCGCCTGCGCCAACGATTGCTCCGCCACTGTAGTTGCCAATTCCAGCTGCTGAACCGATACTGCTGCCGGTAACAATGCCGGACAGTAATGGCGGTAGTTTTGAAATAAGCACATAAAAAGAGACCGCAAAAATCAGCATCACGCCCAGTTCCTCAAAGTTCAGCAGATTCTTGCCCATTTTGGCGTAAAAGCTGGTGAGCAAATCATTACCGATCCCAACGATCAAAGTCATCACTAGTAATTGAATCCCTACGCCCAATACTGTCTTAAAATAGTTAATCGCTATATCAGAAGTCCAGCGCGCGCCGCCGAATCCCAAAAAGAAGATTCCCGCATACAAAAGCACCCATGATGAAATCAACAGCAGCAACATGTTCACCGCAATGACGGCTAGGATTACTAAAATAATCAACGACAGCACAATGGCAATAACGCCGTCTACCGGATCCCAAATGGATAGATTCTGAACGGCCTGATACCATATTGAGATACCTATATCCATAACGTTGCCATGGCTCGTGCCCGTTAATCCAGAAGCCTGATTGCCCAGCATTTGCATCGAAGATATGATGGTGCCTGCAATGTTATGGCCTGATACCGCATTGGTCAGCAGCCAGAAGAAGAAGCCGGTGAAGATAATGAACCGGGTAAACTCGGCAAAAAAATCGCCAATATCCGCTTTGCGCAAAATCATCATGCCAAACGTCCAGACCATGGAGATCAAAACCAATGTCCAGAACAAACTCTCGGCTGCACTTTGAATAATGCCTTGCCAAGATCGTACTTTTTCACCGAACTTACTCACGACCTGGTCGAGAACGTTTTGGTTGGTCGCTGGATCAATATATGCCAGTTCGGCGAACGCATTAGTAGAAAACAGGAATAGGAATAGGATGCCAAAAATAATTTTAAACATCTTTCCTCCATACCTTAATTATTCTGTACTTTCTTCAGCGTCATCAAAAACATCGCTAACATTCCAGACCTTGCTTGAGGGCATTTCCTCAAACTCTGTTCTAGGTTCCTTAAGCTCAATCTGTCCGTCAGTCTTATCACATCCAGCCAAACCTAAAAATAAAGCAACAATTGCAGCAAGAATAATAATTTGAAATACTTTCATGACAGCTCCTTTGGTTGAATAATTAAAATCCGTCTCTGACGTTCCAGACTCTTGATGCCGGTAAATCTACCGGACTCAGCCGCTTGGTGGATAATGTGCGCGCGGCCTGCTGCATCGCCTCTTTATCCACCTGCGCTTGTTGCCGCGCATTCTCCGCGTTATGCTTGGCGAGCATCATCGCACGCATTTGTAATAGCTGGTTCGCCTGATGGGCGGCGAGTTGATTGGCGTACTGTATCGCTTCCAATCGTCCCTCGGCCGTTTGCGCGTTTTGTTGCAGCAATTCCAGATGCGCCGCATCCAGCGGCATGTCGCCGTGGTGTTTTTCAAGACCGCGCAACAGCGCATCGTTGGCGGACTCTTGGGATTCGGTGCTGTTTTGCTGGCCTTCCAGAACTTCCTGCCACGCCGCTTCGGAACATTTGACTGCTAGTTTAAAACACGGCGAGCCGCTATAGAACCCGGCATTTCTGTACCTGAGCAGATAGTTTTCCAATCCGCCCTGTTGCGAATAATATTTGAGCATATTTTGCGCCTGGATGAGCCGGTTCATGGTGTGTTGCGCTCTCGCCCACACATAAGCCGCCGGCGCGATGGTGTTTCTGATCTGGTTCTCAAATTGCTGCAATTGCGTCTGATACTCCTGTATTTGTTTGGCCGTTTGGGCGATGGCTTCAGCCGTGTTGGCCGCATCGAAGACCGGAATCCCACCGGCATGCACCGGCCGCACCAGTCCAACCATCAATAACACCCACAAAAGGCGAGCCGCTAAACTTTGTTTGTTTGTCATCATTTGCTCCTTTAGAGGTATTTATTAATTGAATGCCTGGTAGGGCTTGTTAAAGATCATGTCTTTGGTCACCACCACATTGAAGCGATAGCCCGGCCGGATTTCCAATGTCGGTGCGATGTTCAGGTTGCGCATCATTAAACGCATCGTCGCCTGCCCTAACTGCTGGCCCAGAGACTGACTCAGAATGCTGCCCGCGTTTTGCCGCCCAAACGCGCCGCCGGAATCCCGCTGGCTGTACGTCGCACCGGCGACCACCGCCGACATCAATAACGCGGAACCAAAGATGCGCGCGTAATGGTTATTCACCTGATCGTTGAAGCCCGCCTGACCGATGCCGTCGGCACCCGGCATTTCGCCAATGTCCATGGTTTTGCCATCCGGAAAGAGGATACGCTGCCAGGCCACCAATACACGGCGCTGACCGAACGCCACGTCATTGGAATAGCTGCCGATCAGCTTCGCCCCCTGCGGTATCAGCCGCCAGCGGCCAACCGGCGTATCATAAATGTCCTGGCTCACTTGCGCGGTAATCTGGCCGGGCAAATCGGAATTAATGCCGGAAATCAGCATCGCCGGTATCACAAATCCGGTGAGCAGACTATACGGTGTTTCAGGTAAGACAGGTTTGCTGTCCAGCCGCCAGCGGTCTTCACCGTCGCTGGCGGCAAATTGGCCGTAGTCATTGTTCGGCCGGTTTGTTTCAGTGTCCAGTAGTTGCGGCGCTGAATCATCAAACTCGCCGTCACCCATCAGCGCATCGTCTCTGATTTGCTGCAAACGGGCTTGATACGCGCTGCTTGGATCATACTGATGTTGCGCATCGATTTGTTGGCGTACTTGCGCTATTCTTGCCAGCGCTTCCGCCCGGCTGGGCGTTTCACTGGCATAAGCGGGGTCAGGCGCCGAACCGGCGCTTCTAGGCGCCACCATGCCGACATTGGTCTTCGCCTTGACCGCATCTTCAAACAATTGCATTTTGAGCTGGTAGATATGGCCCTCATCGGGCGTGATCGGCTCACGCGCCATTTTCTGCTGGCCATGCGGCAACGGCGGCAGATCAGGATGGCCGGGATGCGCGATCATCATTTCAGATTGTTCTTCTGCCGGCAACAATTGCGCGATTGGGGCAATGACCGGCCCATCGATATCTTCATCAAAATCCCCGGTAATCAATTGCGCAAACGAATGACTGGATCCTGCCTCGGATGGTTCATCACCACCCGCCTGGTGCTGCTGGTTGGCGCGATTGATCGCCACAATCATCATGATAAGCAGAAATACCAGCATAATACCCGCCACAATGAAGATCGGCAGGTTGTTGACACGGCGCACCCCGGCGCGGGTTGGGACGACGTCAGGGGAAGCCGCAGATGACATTTGCTCAGATGACAATGGATTGGCCATCCATTACTCCTTACGCACCCAGGCGCCGGCAGGGTAAATCGATTCTTTGTACGGCCTGTACGCGCGGGTCAGAATCTGATCATCCACCATGACGGATAACCGGTACATGTCGCGGGTCTGGTCCAGCACATACGCCAGTGCGGCGCCTTCTGCTGGGACGACTGAATCTGCAGTTGCTGTTTTTACCAAAACAGGTTTTGCAGGGCTTTTATGTTCCGAAATGGCATAACCACCTGCGCGCAGGTTTTCAATAAAAGTGACGCCAAAGGGGTCTTCGGTATTGTGCTGCAGATTAAACCGGGTGCTGGCCGGCAAATACAGTTGCGTCAACTGCGTTACTGCATCATTGGCAATGACCTGGTTAACGATATCGGAATCTTTGTCGACATAATTGCCATAGTAGGGCGTCGCGACACATCCGCTTAACAACGAGAGTAACGAGAGCAAGACAAATACAAATGACCCTTTAACCATGATCAATCCCCCCTGGTAATAGTGACACGGCTTTGATTGCTGCCGACACCGGCAATCAGAAAGGCCTTGTCAAACACGCTGTCGACAATGTAGCGGTCTTTTTGCAGACGGTAATTCACCATAGTGGCTTCTTCTTTGGAGAAAAAACCGCCGTCTTTACGCACCACCATGAGAACCGGCGCTTCTTTTTGCGTGAACGTCTTCGGCATTTGGATAATGGTCTTCTTGCCGTCGTTATAGACACGTAGCGGCTTCCAATCGGCCGGGCCTGTTATCTGGTATAAAAAGTCGAGATCGCCGAGATACTCGTTTGTTTCAGGCAATGTCTGTGATTGCTTAAGCTTAAGCGCACGGTTTTCTTTGGATTTGATCGCTTCCCACTTGGCCATCGCGTCTTCCGGATAAGTGAAACTCACGCGCGGCATGAAATCGTGTCGATGTGAGCGCAGCCGGATGTGATACGTGCGCCGGTCGGTAGTCACCACCAATGAGGTTTCCAGACCCACGTCCATCGGTTTGATAATCAGGTGTTGTACCTCCGCAGGGCCGTGACCGGTAATCGCCGGCTCGACCAGCCAACGCGCCTGATCGCCCAGATGAATGGAATTGACTTGCTCGCCCGGCTGCAGTTGAATATCGCATACCTGTAACACCGCGCACACGACGCTGGGTTGCTGCGCACCGAACAGGAACTGGATCGACCCATCCTGGCCTTGAACCGGCTTAAGACTGGTGGCGCCGGCCGCTTGCCATTTCTTTGCCATCGCAATGGCCGCGCGTTCCTGTTGCGTCAAGGATGGGTTCTGTTTGGAGAAATAAGCATCTGGAATGTTACTGCCGGCTGCCATTAGAATTGAGGGCGTGAGTAAACCCAGAATGAGCGCAAAATGCGGGTATTTCATGATTTGTTCCTCTTAAAGCAGTTTCGACCACGAGAAGTCGCGGACATAAATGCCCAATGGATTGTTACGGACTTGATCTTCCGTCGTGCTGACCGTTGGCTCCACGGTGTAGACGGTTAACAACGCGCGCATTTTGAACGGCGCCTCGGCAAGCTGGCCTTTACGGTCATATTGCTTTTCCAGCCAGTCCACTTGCCAGGTCTCCGGACTTTGCGGGATGACAGCGGTAATCTCCACATTCACTGTTTCAGTAGCCGCGCGTTTAAAAGGATTGCTGTCTTCGGTGCCGTTGAACCACTCGTTGGCTTTTGCCGTGGCCGGATCATTGGGCGCCAGCAGGGCGTAGGCGCGGAACACGGCGCGGCGCTGCAGCGCCACGTCCGGTGTCACCATGCGCAGATCGGCGATAAAGGACGCAACGGATGCATGAATCACCCGTGAGTCCGCCGCAGTCGCAATATCCGCCCGTGTTACCGCGACTGCTTCACCGAGCTTGTCGACCTGCACCACGTACGGAATAAACTTGGATTGGCTGCCGATATGAATCATCCCGCCAACCGCCGCCAACGCAATCATCAGCGCGAGTATCGCCAATAGCTGCCACATCGTGCGCGACGCCGCCACGCCACGCATATGATCGTTCCAGGTGCGCCGCGCGGACAGATACGGATTGTCATTTTCACCCGCGCGGCGGCCCCCCTCGATGGCTTCATCGTTGACGCGTTCGGCTGCGCCGGCATTAAGCTTGAACAACGTTCGTATTGTTTCCATGTTGAATGCTTTCATGCCACGACCCCACCCTCATTGAGTTTCAGTCCTTTGATCGCCAGCCATTGTTCAGGCCAGCTGTCCCCATACCGGGCCACCAGGTTTTTGATGGTGGCGATGGATTCCTTGTCCGATGCGCCGACAAACGCCAACGCCAATGGACCCAACGCCAGGTCATACAGCCGCCGGCCGTTGTCGGAGACGGTGTAATACTGACGCTTGGGCTCTGCGGTGGCGAGTATTTCAATCTGGCGCATATTCAATCCCATACGACGGTACAATGCGGTGGCGTCTTCATCACGGGCATGGACATTGGGTAGAAAGATTTTAGTCGCGGTGGATTCGACAATGACATCTAGAATCCCGCTATTGGCCGCATCCGACAGATTTTGCGTCGCCATGAGTACCAGGCAATTGGCCTTGCGCATGACTTTGAGCCATTCACGGATTTTTGCTCGAAACACGGGATGGCCCAACATCAACCAGGCTTCATCAAGGATGATCGCGGCCGGCTGGCCGTGCAAACCGCGCTCGATACGGCGGAATAGATAGAGCAATGTCGGCAACGCATATTTTTCGCCGAGATTCATCAGTTCCTCGATCTCGAACGTGGTGAAGTTGGTCAGGTTCAGTCCATCTTCCTCAGCATCGAGCAAGTGTCCCATCATGCCATCCACCGTGTATTGCACCATCACTTCACGAATCGCTTCATCCTGTATTGTCACCAGGCATTCAGATAACGTCCTGGCGCCGCTTTCATGCATGCTTTTGAGCGCGTTGCTGACTTCGTTGCGCTGATGCGGCGTCATGGTCATATTATTCAGCGCGACGATGGTATCGATCCATTCCAACGCCCAGGCGCGGTCCCCTTTGGTGTCCAGAAACTGTAACGGACAGAACGCCAGTTGTTCGTCATCCGCCGCTACGGTGAAATGCGAACCACCCACCGCTTTGGTGAGTGGGTACATCGACAGACCTTTATCGAACGTGTAAATCGACATACCCGGATAGCGGCGCAGTTGCGCGGCAATGAGCGCCAGATGGGTGGATTTGCCGGCGCCGGTTGGGCCGAACATAAAGGTATGGCCGATATCGCTGACATGCAGGTTCAGGCGGAAAGGTGTGGCACCCTGGGTAATGCAATGCATCAGCGGCGGCGCCTTCGGTGGATACATCGGGCTGGGCGCATCATTTTGGCCGGTCCAGATGGTGTTCACCGGCAATAAATCTGCCAGGTTCAACGTATTGAGTAGTGGGCGACGCACATTTTCAACGCCATGGCCCGGCAGACTGCCGAGATACGCATCCAGCGTATTGATCGTTTCAATGCGTGCGGTAAACCCCAGATGATTGATCGCCTTGGCTACTTGCAGCGTGGTCGCTTCCAGCGCTTGCCGGCGCTCGTCCATCAGCACCACCACGCTGGTATAGTAGCCTTGCGCCACGAAGCCGCTATGGGTCTCGGCAATCGCCATTTGCGCGTCATTGACCATTGATAGCGCATCTTCATTCACCGCGCTGCTTTGCAGATTAAACACCTGGTCAAAGAAGCCGCGCACTTTCTGTTTCCATTTGCTGCGGAATTTCTCCAGATGCGCGTGGGCTTCATGGGTGTCCATAAAAATGTAGCGCGACGACCAACGGTAGACGCACGGCAATTCAGCGATGATGTTGAGCATGCCGGGCGCGGATTCCAGCGGGAAACCTTCGATCGACACCACCTGCAGATAATGGCGGCCGATCCTGGGTACCACGCCACCCCACATTTCCTGACCGCCCAGCAGTGCGTCGAGATACATCGGGTTTTTAGGCAGCACCACGGTATGGTCAAGGCCGGTGATGCAAAACTGCAGCCATTGCAAAAACTCATCATGCGTGGCGGTGCTATTGTCTTCATTAACGATTGTGTTGCCGCGCAGCCGCGATAACTTAATCGCCGCCGACAAGCGTGATTCAATATTCAGACACTCGCGCTGAAAGTAATCAATCAGCCCCTTGGTTCTCGCCGGATGATCGGGCGCCTCACTATCATCATCAAACATCAGTTCGACGAATTTGCGCTGCGCCAGCGTCGGCGGTAAATAGGTGGCGGTCAATACAAAATAACTCTCGTATAACGTGCCGATGCGCTCGAATAGCCGACGGCGCTCTTCATCAATCGCCGCCGATACCGCATCGGGAAAGTGCGACCGGTCTTTTGCCGAATACCCCTGCGCCGGTTTGCGTACCGCGTCGACATGAATCATCCAACCGGAACCTAAACGCAACAACGCGCTATTAATGTGCTGAGAAGCAAACTCGCGTTCCGCATTTGTGCTGCTGGCGGTGTCATCGCCTTGATAAATCCAGGCGGCCATCAAGGCGCCGTTCTTACCGACAATCACCCCGTCATCAACAACGGAGGCATAAATCAGCAGATCGGCAAAACCGGCGTCTTTACCGCGATGTTTTTTTAACTTAACTTCATCTTCAACGGCGCGGATGCGCATGAACAGCATGAACAACAACAGTGCACCGCACCCTGAGATCAGTACCGCCATACCCGCTATCATCGGTATTGCCCGGCCTGTGTTTTAGTATTGCGGTAAAACGGCGTGCTGCGCGCCGGGTAATACGCGCGATATCGGCGGTGACGCAGATAGACCGGACGTAATAGCGGATCATGCTTGGCCATCAGGCGCAACGCAAACAACGAAAAGACCCACAAGGTGATGCCAAACAGCGTGGCTTGCACCTCAAACGCGCTGAAGATCAGCGCAAACGCCAGCAGTCCTGAGAACATCACCAGCTCCCGGTCACCGCCCATAAAAAGGTTCGGGCGATTGCCGGCGCGCCGGATTGGAATGGTACGCAGCGCCATGACTATTGCGCTACCAAACTAGAGGGTACAAAGGTTTCCGATGTAATCGGCAGTGACGCATCATCACTGATTGCCGCCGGAATAACCGCCCCCTGGAACAATCCGGTCATGACGTTTTGCGCGCCAATCAGGAGCGCCATCACCAGCACAATAAAGATCAACGAGCGGAAGAACGCATTCAATTCGCCGCCGAAGATCAAAATGCCACCAGCCACGACGATGCCGACAATCGACAGGGTGAACGCGACCGGCCCGGTGACGGAATTTCTGAGACTTACCAGCCACGGCTCATACGGCAGATTGCCGCCGCCGCCCACGGCGGCAAGCGCATGTTCCGGCAGCAAGAGAACAAACAAGAGTAAGCTGAATAGGGAAAAATGGAGAATCGGGGAGATTGCACTTTGTTTCATGACGCTTCCTTGTTTATAGTTTCTTGAACCGGTATTGACCGCCTTTACAGCCCTGCACTTCAATGATTTCCTGCACACGGCGACCGGTGGGCGTGCGTGCGATATGCACGACCAAATGCACCACATCGCCAATCAGTGACTCGATATCGGTC
>BQJH01000089.1 GCA_021604605.1 Hyphococcus sp. | reverse complement strand
TAAAAAAGGCCTCTATAAATTTTACCGTCATCCTTTGACCTTGCTTGTGTTCGGTCCGCCCATTTATTTTATTCTGATGCAGCGCATCCCGCTTGCCGGTCCGATGCCGTATTCGGAAGTTTATCATGGTATGAAGGGGCCGCGCATCTGGCGGAGTGTGATGTTGCTGAATTTTGGCTTGCTTATCTTTTATGGCGCGCTTTGCTTTGCGTTCGGCCCATTGACGACATTGCTCATTTTTACGCCGGTTGTTTCTTTTGCAGGGATCATCGGTTCCTGGTTATTTTTTGTGCAGCATCAATACGAAGATGCGTATTGGGCCCGCCAAGAAGAATGGAATTATAATGAAGCCGCGCTTTATGGCAGTTCTCATTATGCATTGCCCCGTGTCCTGCAGTGGTTTACGGGCAATATTGGCTTGCACCACATCCATCATCTGTGCAGCCTGATCCCGAATTATCGGTTGCAGGAATGTTATGACGCCAGTGCTGACTTACAGACCTTGCCGAGGCTGACATTTGTCGAAAGCCTTAAATCTCCCGGCATGACATTGTGGGACGAAACGCAAGGCCGAATGGTTGGGTTTTCAGCGCTAAAAAAATAACGCGCTGGACTGTTCATTCCGCCCCTTCTGACAAAATTTCCTTCACCCTGAGAAGCGCCAGAGGCTCGTCACGAAGGGCGAAGAAAATTGTTTTGCGTCTTTAATTTCTCACGCAATGTCATTCCCGGCTTTCGCCGGGAAGAACGGAAAAAAGAGGGCGCAAGACACTTATCTGCGATGCGCTCTTCATTGCCCCTTTATTTATTACTGCGTCGGCAATTGATAACCGATCTCTGCGCCCGGTCCTAAAGGCAGGCCGAGGGCAACCCACAAGATCACCATGATAAGCCCGCCAATGAGCAGGAACATGGAGTAGGGGACCATGGTTGCGGTTAAACTACCCAGGCCGAAATCTGGTTTCCATCGCTGACAAAATGTCAGGATCAATGGGAAGTAAACCATCAATGGCGTAATGATGTTGGTGGCGCTGTCGCCAACGCGATAAGCTGCTGTTGTCATCTCTGGAGAGACATTCAGGATCATCAGCATCGGCACCATTACGGGCGCAAGCAACGCCCATTTGGCTGAGGCGGAACCGACAAAGAGATTGATAACGCCGGTAAGTAATACGAGAAGCGCCAGTGTTAACGGCATCGGCAAATTCGAAGCTTGAATGGCGTCGGCGCCTTGCACGGCAAAAATCAATCCGAGGTTTGACCAGGCAAACATCGCAACGAAATGCGCCGCCGCAAAGGCGAGTACGAGATAATAGGCAAGATCGCTCATGGCGCCAGTCATCATCTCAACAATATCGCGGTGATTTTTCACCGTGCCCGCTGCTGCGCCGTAGGCCCAGCCAGAAGCCAGAAAGAGAATAAAAAATCCGGCGACCAAGGACTTATAAAATGGCGACAGACGTGCTTCCGGGCGAGCGGTTTCGTCAATCAACGGCGTGCCAGGGCCGACAGTAAAAAAGATCCACAGCGCACAAACGGCAAGTGTTGCAATCAACGCGTACCACAGGCCTTTCTTTTGTTCAGGCGCCAGTGGTTTGTCTTCGTCTTCCACCAATGCACCTGAAGATCCTGCTGGTACATATTTGCCCATGCGCGGTTCAATAATTTTGTCGGTGACAAACCAGATTATCGGCAGAAAAATAAAAGTCATCCCGGCGATGAAATACCAGTTCCCGGCAATGTTCGCGTCCCATGCCGGAACGATAGCTTCTGCGGCTTGTTCGGTTATCCCGAACAGCAAAGCGTCGAGTTGTCCCGGCAAGAGGTTTGCGGAGAACCCGCCTGATACGCCTGCAAAGGCAGCGGCGATCCCGGCGATCGGGTGGCGGCCTGCAGCGGCAAACAAGACACCGGCAAGTGGGATCAAGACCACATAAGCAGCGTCGGCGGCGAGGTTGCCGATCATGGCAACCAGAGCGACCATGGGCGTCAACAAAAACTTCGGTGCATTGCGTACGCCCGCGCGCATGGCAGTCGCGAAGAGACCGGTTCGCTCTGCGATGCCGGCGCCGAGCATGACAACCAGCACGTATCCAAGCGGATGAAAGTGCGTGAAGGTCTTGGGCATATCGACCCAGAGTTTTTGGATATTATCCGCAGACAACAGACTTAAAGCCTGAATGATGACTGGATTGTCAGTGCCTTCAACTTTTTGCGTTGGGTGGGGCGCCGAATAACCAGCCAGCGCCGCAACGATACTGACAACGATCAAACCGAAAATGAGATAGAAGAAGATGAAGACCGGATCGGGTAGTTTGTTACCCGTTTTTTCGATCCACCCAAGAATGCCTTTTTGTGTTGAAGCGGCTGCCGTCATCATTGATCCTCCGTCAAATTTTCGCGACCATGGCGAAATTTTCCTTTGAAATCAATGTTGTGAAATGATGCGCCGCAATATGTCTGGTCGTACGGGCCAGGCTAAATCAGGAAAAAGCCCGAAATGGGTTTTGGTGATTGTGAGGACGGCGTTCTGGTTTTTCTGAAACCAAGCCTCCGCGTTTTTGAAAATAGATCCATTGCGCCAGCGCCTGCATGGGCGGTGTAAATAATGCGGCATTGATGAGCGCATTTGGCGGCGCTGCAGACCATGCGCGACGCATCCAGGTTTTAAGGCCAAAGCGCGGATATTCACGCGCCATGACAAGACCCGGATCTGCGCCGCCATCTTGCAGATATTCGGAAATCACAGCACCGACGCGCCGGCCATATCGAAAGGCAAAGCGAATGCCGCCTGCGGTTAAGGGGGAGACAAGCCCCGCGGCATCGCCGGTTAATAATACGCGATGCGTTGATAAGGGTTTGACCACCCCCCCACAGGGGATCGGGCCGGAGCGCTTTGCTTTCACCTCGCAATTCCAAAGGGCGAAATGACGGTCGATATTTTTTACAAAGGCGTCATAATCCGGTTTGCGTTTGGCGCTAAAATTTCCGTTTGAAACAGCCAGCCCAACCTGGGTCATCCCTGCGCCGGGTACAACCCAACCGAGATAGCCGGGCGCAAGCTTCGTATCGAGGAAGCAGTGAAGATAGTCCGGGTCTACGGTTGGTGTTTCTTCATACTCCGTTTCCATGCCGATTAAAAATTCGCTATTGCGGCCAAGACCGAAACTTTCCGCCACGCGAGATTTGGCGCCATCGGCGCCGAGAAGATAGTCAGCGGTTAGATTCAGATCGGGCAGCCGTACTTGATGATCGATGACCACCGCGCCGGTATATCGTGCGCCAAAGAATAGATCAGCGCCGGCGCGCGCGGTTTCTCTGGCGAGCCATCGCATGACTGCAGGCGTGTCTGTTGCGAGGAAATAATAACCGGGGGCAAAAAGATCGATGTGTTTATGGTTAGGGGCATAAAGCCGGGCGCCATGAATTTTACGAGTGAGGGCGGCGGGGATGTCACATTCTTCAACCGCTTCTTTTACCAATATGCCAGTTGTCCTGACGCGCGCACCGGGCTCTGATTTGGCGTCGATAACAGCAACGCGCAATCCCCGGTGAGCGGCTGTGCGTGCAGCGATCAACCCGGCGAAACTGGCGCCCACAACAATCAGATCGTAGTGGTGGGGATTGGGGTGGCGTGGATCAGGCTTCTTCTTAAAATTGTTCATAACTCTCTCCGATTTCGGAGGAGAGTGCTGAAAGAATGCGGCTTAATCCGGCCCGGTTTGAGGAAATGTGTGGGCTGCACCATCTTTTTGCCCGCTTGTTGTGAAAGTGCTAAGTCAGAAGAAGGGCCGATACAGACAGGCGAGGATTAAGATGATGCGATTGATGATAAGTATTGCTGCTGCGTTCCTGATGACGGCATGCGCGGCAACCGGACCGACGACTTATGGCGCGGCTTCAAACAACGAGTTCGGTTATACGCAAACGCAAATAGAAGATGATCGGTATCGTATTATTTATCGAGGCTCAGGCGGGATGCCGCCGGAAATGGTGGAGGATTATGCTCTGCGCCGGGCTGCTGAGCTGACTGTTACCAATGGCTATGACTGGTTCCGGGTCATCGGCCTTGACCTGACGGAAGAAGAACGTGGCGGCGTTTCTCTTGGCGCGGGACTGGGGACGGGCTCTTATGGTCGTCGCGGCGGCGTTAATGTTGGTGTTGGCGGTAATGTCGGCCGTGTTGGCGCCAAGAGATATTATACCGCTCGACTCGAAGTTTTAATGGGCGAGGGTGAGGCGCCCGATGACGGGAATGTCTATGACGCCGCTTCGATCATCAATCAGCTAAGTGGCTCTGATTATGGGCGCGCGGAGTAAACCTGATGGATTGGCAATCGCTCCGCCGTGTTGTGACTACCGACAATGATGAAGGTCGGTCACGTGTTTTAATCGATGGTGAGGCCGCTAAGCTGTTGGCGATTGAAGAAACAGGCCTTGCGGAAATTTGGGCGGCGCCGCTTTCTAAGGGTGGTCTGCACGATGCAACTGACAGATTGTCGAAGGAAGACCTGCGCCTTGAACCGGCTAGTGGGGCCGTAAAAGTGAGATGGTTTTCCGTTGCGCCGGAAGATGATGGGCGTACGCCAGAAGAAAAAGAAGCAGCGGCGGCAATGGGGTTTGCAGCCATAGGGGCCAGCCATTGCCGGGTGGATACGGTGCGCCATTCTGCCATGCACAAAACAGATTCTCTCGATGTGATTGTACTCGTGAAGGGGGCTGTTGATCTATTGCTCGATGATGGTGAGGCGACATCTTTGAAGTCGGGGGATGTTGTGATCCAGCGGGCGACAAATCATGCGTGGGTTAATCATGGCAAGGAAACCGCGTTATTAGTGGCGATCTTGATGAATGCAGGATAATGTCACCTCGCAACAGTATAACACTCAACACTATAACATTACTCTGTAAACATACTAAATATTGACCCCTGTTCATTCTCTGTTATCTCCAAATATTGAACTATAGGAGAGTGCGGTGAGTGATAGTGATTTAAGAGTTGTGACAGCAATCCTGACGGTAGTTTTTATCGCGTGGATTGGCGGCTATGCGATCTATTCCAGTCGACGATATAAAATGAAAGCAGTAGCGGTGAGCCCGCGCCAAGCGACCCTTACGCAGCAGGGGCTAATCATAACGGCGGTATTATTGGATGGATATTTAATCGCGAGGGCGTTCCTGCCAGAGTTGGACAGGTGGGTGATGGCGGCGTCTTCACCTTCGCCCATTCTCGCTCTTATGCTAATGGTCGCTGGTTTTCTGCTTGTTGTCGCGACGCATCTTCATATGGGCGCGTCATGGCGCATCGGCGTCCCTAAAGATGATAACAATATCGATGCGCTCATTACTACCGGCACGCACCAATTGTCCCGTAATCCGATTTATCTCGGCATTATGCTGATGCTGGTCGGTATGGTTATCGCAGCGCCGGGACCAATAACAGTTGTGGGATTGTTGCTGACGTTTTTTGGGCTACAGTCAATCATCGCGGAAGAGGAAGCCTATCTTGAGAGATGTTTTGGCGGCGAATATCTTGACTACAAAACCCGCGTTCGACGCTGGGTATAGCGCTCACGAAAGAAAAATATGACGGACGAAAACCTTGCCGACGCCTTTAACGAGGGCAACGCGCCTTTTGCCAAGCTCATGGGCGTTACAATGACATTGGCTAGCAAAGAACGTCT
The DNA here is from genome assembly GCA_021604605.1 of Hyphococcus sp. Classification (GTDB taxonomy): domain Bacteria; phylum Pseudomonadota; class Alphaproteobacteria; order Caulobacterales; family Parvularculaceae; genus Hyphococcus. The sequence goes on along the minus strand of BQJH01000089.1, from coordinate 4,575 downwards.
TGAGGCGCAGCTTATCGTTACGCCTGATCATTGCACGATCCCTGCAACACTTCATGGCGGCGCCATCATGGCTTTTGCCGATAATATGGGTGGCTGTGGCGCTGTTTTGAATATGCCGGAAGGGTGCATGACGACGACCATAGAAAGCAAGACGAATTTTTTACGCGCGATCCCCGTAGGGCAAACTGCAAAGGCCGTAACAACGCCGGTTAATCTTGGGCGCACCCTGCAAGTCTGGAAGACAGAAATCTTTCGTGCTGACGGCAAACTGGCTGCAGTCGTGACGCAAACACAGCTGATTAAGAAACTGTAGACTGTCTCTTATCAAGTTGATTGAGTGATCTTGGCGAGATGGATATAGGCTTGCACACTAACGTTTTCTGCTCTCGCAGTTTCTTCAACGCCAATCTCATCAAGCGCATTTTTGAGATTAACGCCAAACACAGGCTTTAAAGAAGAGCGCAACATTTTTCGCCTTTGAGAGAAGGCTGCCTGAGTTATTTTCTCCAGAGCTGGCACGCATTCTAATGGCTCATCGGCTGTTTCAAACGAGACAACGCTGGAATCGACCTTTGGCGGCGGTGTGAACGCGCGCGCCGGTAAATCGAAAGCGCGCGTTGGCGAACTGAGTGCTTGAGAGATAACGGACAGACGTCCATAAGTTTTTGAGCCCGGTTTCGCCAGGATGCGGTCCGCAACTTCTTTTTGAAACATCAACGCCATCGCGGACCAAAGGGACGGACCCGCCTTTAACCACTTGATGAGCAGTTCCGTTGAAATATTGTAAGGCAGGTTAGCGATGATTTTCACTGGCGCCTTATTGTTCAATAGTTCCTTTTCATTGACCGTCAGCGCATCGCCTTCAACCAGGTTGACCTGACCGGGATAGTATGTCGTCAAATCAGCTAGCGCCGTGATGCATCTCTGATCTCGTTCAATCGCTGTAACTTGTGCGCCCGTTTCCAAAAGTGCACGGGTTAACCCGCCGGGGCCAGGACCAATTTCCAGAACATTATCATCTGCAACCACATTTGCGGCGCGGGCAATCTTCCGGGTGATATTCAAGTCGAGAAGAAAATGTTGACCAAGAGACTTCTTGGCGCCCAGATCATATTGTTCGATCACATCACGCAGTGGCGGCGGCGTACTCATCCGGCGCTGTGCCTGCTGGAAGCGAGCTGCTCGGCCATTTTAAGGGACGCAATCAAACTATCGGCGCGCGCAATATTTTTGCCGGCAATATCAAGGGCTGTGCCATGATCTGGCGACGTGCGGATGATGGGCAATCCCAGCGTCACATTTACACCGTCATGAAACGCCAAAGTTTTTGCGGGGATCAATGCCTGATCGTGCAGCATGCAGATGGCGACATCGTAAGTCTCGCGTGCTTCAGCATGGAACATGGTGTCCGCAGGCAGGGGGCCGCGCGCATCAATACCAGCCTCCCGCAAGCAATCGATGGCCGGTTCAATTATCAATCCGTCTTCCATGCCAATAGAGCCAGCCTCTCCTGCATGAGGGTTAAGTCCGGAAACAGCAATACGGGGCGCCTTCACGCTAAAATCAAACTGCAATGCTTGTGCTGTGACCATTGCAGCATTGAAGATCAGGTCCGGTGTGAGCGTCCGTACAGCATCTTTGACCGCGAGGTGAATGGTGACAGGCACGGTGCGAAGCTCTGGTCCAGCAATCATCATAACCGGTCCGCGCATTCTGCCGCTTTGCATCGGGGTATCTTGCGTAAGAGCGGCCAAAAACTCCGTATGTCCGGGGAAGCGAAACCCCGCTGATTGCAATGAAGATTTTTGTATTGGGTTTGTCACGACAGCGCTTGCAGCGCCTTTAAGTGTAAGGGTGACGGCGCGTTCGATGCTCTCAATCACCGCTGAAGCGTTGTCCGGTGACGGCGCGCCCGGAATAGAGTGGACTTTCTTTGTTAAAGGTAGAACCGGCAAGCTGGCCTTAAATGCCTCTGTGCATTGGCCGGGATCTGTAATCTCCGTAACCGGAACGTCGAGTTGGCGGAACCGGTCCGGGGCGTCGATAACAAAAAATTGGGGGCCAGTGTCTTGGCAGGAGAGCCATGCTTTTGCTGTGATTTCAGCGCTGACGCCGCCGGGCTCCCCCATTGTTAAGGCAATCGGCGCGGAAAAGGTATTTGATGAAGTGGTCAAGATTTTCCGCCCAGATCAGGCCCGGTCAAGGTCTAGACGGGCCCAGCTTAGTCCAGTCGTTAGCCATTAGGGCCAATAGGTTCTTTCAGGCGAATATCAATTGTCGCGTCGCGCTCAAGGTCGCGGATATATTGTTGGCTTAATCGCTCCAACTGCCGTTGTGAAATGCGACTTTCCAGCATTTCGCGGGAAGGCAGGCCAAGCCCTTCATCTTTATCGCAGATATATGCCGCGTGGAATGCGCCTTCTTCTTTGATGACAGGGCTGGTATCGCCGCGCCCGAGATCCTCGATGAACCGGCCAAAACGGTCATCAATCTGATCAAGTGTAGCATTTTCAATCAGAGCGAATCCAATGTCCTTACCGAGATCGACGCGCAATTCTCTCCCGGAACAAACGTCAGCAACGCTGAGCTTATCAAATCCTGCGCGTGCAGCTGTTTCACCGATAGATTCTGGCGCCGACGCATAAGCAATCGTGAAAGACTGTTCCCCCGGCACCACGGCCGCTCGTTTGTCCCGCACCGCCAGAATCATAAATGCGCCTTCGGATGGTATAGGGTTGGTCACTGAGCCGGGCGGGAGTTCGCGAATGGCGGTATCTAATTCTGTTGGTAATTCACCGGCCCTGACCCAACCGAGGTCGCCGCCCAGAGCAGCCGTTGTGCACGCTGAGAACTGTTGCGCGACGACTGTAAAAGGTACACCCTGGCGCATTTGCTCAAGCAGTTGCAGTGAGCCTTCATAATATTGTTGGGCCTGAGAGGGGTCGGCGACAGGGATACAAATTTCAGAAATAAGAAACTGTTCCATGTTTGCCTCTTCGCGCATGCGCACGAGAGTCTCATCGACTTCGTCAGCATTGACACGAACACGATCCCGATATCGCCCCTGAACGAGTTGTGGCCATAACATGCTGGCCTGGACTTGCTGCTTTAGAGTGCTGATTGAGACGCCCTCACTAGCAAGCGCCTCTTCAAACCGTGTTGGATCGATACCGGATTGGCTGGCAATCACAGCAAGTTCTTGTTCCAGCTCCTTAGCCGAGACTGTCATGTCATATTCGGCCGTCTCCAGGAGTTTGAGCTTTTCCTGAATAAGGTCGCGCATGGCTTGCTGTTGTAGCTGCGGCAGCGCCTCTTGAGGGATGCGTCCCCCTGACGTCAGCAGCATCAACCGCATACGTTGGCGCACATCATAGGTGCTGATGACAGAATCATTAACGACAACCGCTACCGCTTCCCGAGGAACGCCCGACTTAGCAATGGCCGCTTCGGTTTGCGGCGTTGATTGGGCAACACTGGCGCTGCTTACGAAGAGTAACGTACAAGCACTTGAAAATAGGGCGAAAAAACGTGGAAAATTCATACTGTTCTTTTCTCGGACTTTCTATCGCTATGCTGTTGAAGCCAGTTACCGGTCAGGGGGCAAACAGCCGAATTCGCTAAGGAAAATAAATTAAATTCACCAAGGCGCAAGGGGACACAAAAAGAAGCCCAAATAAGCGTTATCGGCCTCATTGCACCAGCGTATTCAAGGAAAATGTTAATAATACGGCGTTGTTTGTTGGTAGATTGTCGTCAAATGTACGGTCCCGACGATATGTAATGCCGAAAGTGGAGCACTCGTCCCTATAGCTGATAATAAAATCCTGGCTAATGGTGCGGTTTTTTTCCAGATCGAGCCGCCAGGCGCCGCCTGTGGACCAATGTTTGGTGATTTTAACCTGTGCTCTTGCAGTTAGTTCTTCACGACGAACGAGATTGTTGGCCACATTTTCCTCATTCAGGCGCACATAGCTGGCATTGCCAGAAACCGGGCCGGCGTTGAAATAGAGCATCGATTCTGCGCGCTGGATGTCTCCAGTGTCATCATCAACCCGGAAGCGGTTTTCGATACCGGCTGTCGACCCAAACCGCACATTCAAACTACCTACGATGTCAGATTGAATATCGCCGAGACCGGAGGAAAGGGCAAAAGCGTCTGTGGACTGCGCGCGAAACTGCTGACCGATTGATGCTTCAATGGAAAGACCGTTGACCCAAGCCGCTGATGCCGCAACGCCGACATTCATGCGTTGACCATCTTCAAAGGCGTCGTAGCCGGTTGCCTTGTTAAAATCGAACAAACCGGCGTAATCAAACTCAATGCTTTGAGAGTCTTCGTTCAATATATCCGCATCATTTAAATTTGACGGGCTTGCGATCAATTGTACGCGCGGTTCAATAAAAAGCCGGGCGCCGCCAAGGTTGCGCGCCATCGGGTAAGACCATTCAACACCGGCAGATGGCGCAAAGCGAGCCTCAAAATTGGTGGTTTCGCCGGGTCTTCCAGGAAGAACCTCTGTTCCCTGGTCAAGGTTTTGAAAGAAGTATCCGTCCGCGCGTGCTTCAGCAAATAAG
>BQJH01000088.1 GCA_021604605.1 Hyphococcus sp. | reverse complement strand
CGCCCCGGCGGCGCATTATCATATGGGCGGGGTCCAGACTAATCTGGACGGCCAATCCACTCTTGATGGCCTTTGGGCCGTTGGTGAAGTTGCTTCTACCGGTGTTCATGGCGCCAACCGACTTGCGTCAAACTCGCTTCTTGAGGCGGTTGTTTTTGGCGCACGTATTGCCGACCAACTGCGGGAAAAAGAACTAACGGCAAAACATGAACCCGGCGCGCCAGCGGATCGTGTTGACCTGCCCTCAAAACCAGCCGGCCCTGACGCGATGAAAAAACTACGCACCGCAATGTCTAACGGCTGCGCGCTGATCCGCTCTGAGGAAAGCCTTATCGAGACCATCGAAGTAATCAATGAATTGAACGAGCATCCTGAGATGACCAGCGGCTTGAAAAGCGCGCTCATTACGGCGGAGTTGATCGCGCAAGGAGCGCTGATGCGCGAGGAATCCCGCGGCGGACATTTTCGCAGTGATTTCCCGGAAGCCGACAGTGATGAATTCCATACTGAAATCTGCACCATTGATGATGAAGACGACGATGAATATCAGGACGAGGAATAAGCGGAGTAAGATAATTGACGATAAGCCCCCTATCTCCATTGCTGATTACTGATGCAGTGACGCGCGCCCTAAAAGAAGATTTAGGCGACGCGGGTGACATCACGACAAATGCAACCATCCCCTCATCCGCCACATCAAAGGCCGTGATTGCCACTCGCAAGGCTGGCGTTATCGCAGGCGCTGACATTGCGGCGGAAGCTTTTCGTCTTGTCGACCCATCAATTCAAATACTCGTTGAAAATGGCGACAGTGCTCATGTGAAAAAAGGCGATGTCGTTCTCACCCTTGAAGGCTCATCGCGGGGCATTCTTTCCGCTGAACGGGTTGCCCTTAATTTTCTAGGGCATCTTTCCGGAATCGCCACCGCAACAGCAGCGCTGGTTGATGAAGCAAAAGGAACCAAAGCCAAAATCGTCTGCACACGCAAGACACTGCCAGGACTGCGTGCTTTTCAAAAATATGCAGTACGCTGCGGCGGCGGGCATAACCATCGTTTCGGGCTTTATGATGCTGTCATGATCAAAGACAACCACATCGCGGCGGCGGGGAACCTGACCAACGCCGTTAATGCCGCCCGCACAGCCCTCGGTCATATGGTCAAGATTGAAGTTGAGGCCGACAGGCTGGAACAGTTTGAAGAAGCGCTCAAAGCTGGCGCCGATGTCATCATGCTGGATAATATGGCGCCGGCGGACATGAAACACGCCGTTGACATCAACAAAGGCCGCGTCACGCTGGAAGCATCCGGCAATGTGACGGTCAAGACAGTCCGCGCTATCGCCGAGACCGGGGTCGATATCATCTCCTCCGGCTGGATTACTCATTCTGCACCGAATCTCGATCTTGGAATGGATTTTATTTAGCTCGCTCAAGACTTTCGTCACGCCGATCAGACTGATAGTGTCAGGCTATGGTTTTTCGATGGATCATTTCGACAGGCGCCGCACTCTTATTTGTCGCTTGCTCTGGCGTCTCTGATAAAACAGACACCCGCGCCGCTCAGTGCGATGTTTCCATCCTCGTTCTGGGCGTCGCCCAGGATGGCGGTAAACCGCAAATTGCCAATCCTGATGATCCCGCCTGGGTTGATCCATCCCTACAAAGACAAGCAACGTCTCTGGCGTTGATTGACCGTCGTAATGACAAGACCCAGCGCTGGTTGTTCGAAGCAACACCGTACATAAAAGAACAACTCCAGCGCCTTGACGTTACGGCGCCGACCGATCGAAAAATCGGCATTGACGGTATCTTTTTAACCCATGCACATATTGGGCACTATGTTGGCTTGATGATGCTGGGCCATGAAAGTGCGGGCGCGCAAAACATCATCACCTATGCGATGCCGCGTATGGCTGATTTCTTAAATGAGAACGGCCCATGGAATCAGTTGGTCAAGTATCACAACATCCTTCTGGCGATTATGAGTGAGGGAGAAACTGAAACGCTAACAGAAAATCTCAGCGTCACACCGTTTCTCGTACCCCATCGACAGGAGTTTTCAGAAGTCGCGGGCTATCAAATTCAAGGGCCGGAAAAGTCTGTTCTATTCATTCCCGATATCGATAGCTGGGAAGATTGGGACAAAGAAGGCGTCCGCATTGAAGACAAAATCGCCAAGGTGGATATCGCCTATCTCGATGCAACGTTCTTTGCCAATGGCGAAATCCCGGGCCGGGATATGAGTGGCTTCCCGCACCCATTTGTCTCGCATTCGATGGAGCGATTTGCCAATCTACCCCCAGATGAAAAAGCGAAAATTCGGTTTATTCACATGAACCACACCAACCCGCTGCATGATCCTGACAGCAAAGAAAGGAAAGCTGTCTTAAAAGCCGGGTTCAATATTGCTGAAGAAGGTGAAGAGCTCTGCTTGTAAGAACAAGCTACATCGAGGCAGGCGCCGCCACCGTATTCCGTCGACTTGGAAACTTATAAAACTTGTGGGTTCCGATTGTCGCCGTTGGCGTCAATTTCGCTGACCAATATGGTGTAACATAAGTCGCGTGATAGTGCGTTGCGTTACGGCTCACAGGCGCGTGGATACCAGCAAGGATCGCCCCGGCGAGTTGCTCTGACGCTTCCCATTTACGGGTATTTAAACGCGCCTGCATCGACCCGTCACAAGTAAAGGAAAACTGACAGCCGGTGCGACGTTCTGATCCCTGGAACACAACATCACAAATTGAGTTAGGGTAAACCCGGCTGGCAACGCGGTTCATGATGACATCTGCAACGGCTAACTGACCGATGCGCGGCTCGGAACGGGCTTCATAATAAATCGCCTGTGCAAGGCATGTGCGTTGCTCACTGTCGATTTTAGCCGACGCCAAGGTGGTAAAATCAAACTCCAGAAAATCCGCCAATGCTTGACTGGAAGAGAGTTGCTCGGCTGCCGCTTTTGCAGGTTTCAACCGGGGGCCATCAAGTGCATCGCGCGCTGCTTGCGTTTCCGACGTGAGGTATGCGGCAAGCTCGGTTACCAGCGCGGCTTCTTCTGCGAGCGCAGCTTCTGCTTTTAGCTGCTCAGCGGCCTGATCAACACTGTTCGTCGCACTCATGGCGGCGGCCACAGCGCAAACGCAGATCAACCCCGCTGCAACAAGGCTGCGTAAAGTCCAGTTGACCTCATGGGTCGGGGGAGCAAGCGGATCGGACACGAGAACCTTTTTGAACACCGAAAATAAACAGCGGATAAATTATTGCGATACAAAAACGGCGCTCATCACGGGCGCCGCTGCGAAGCTATATGGGGCGCCGAAGCTCAGACGACAATTGAAAAAGCGTTTCGTTAACCTATTGTTAATCTGTTCAAATGCTGTCTAAGCTATTGAATTATAAGAAACAATTAGGTGTTGAAATTTCCTGTAACGATTTATGCGCCAAAAGTTGGCTATTTTGCCGCCAGTTTTGATTGCGCTGCAGCAAGACGGGCGATTGGCGTGCGGTAAGGCGAGCAGGAAACATAGTCGATGCCGATAGTCTCAACGAAATGAATCGAATCCGGATCGCCCCCGTGCTCACCACAAATTCCAAGCTTGACGTCAGGCCGGGTTTTGCGCCCCTTCTCGGCCGCGATCTTCATCAAGGCGCCAACGCCATCAATATCGATCGTCACAAACGGGTCGCGCTCAAATATCCGCTGGCGCAAATAATCCGGCAGAAAAGACGCGGAATCATCCCGGCTAAGCCCGAACGTTGTCTGGGTCAGATCATTGGTGCCGAAGGAGAAGAACTCGGCGTCCTTGGCAATCTCATCAGCCGTCAACGCAGCACGCGGCAGCTCAATCATCGTACCAACCATGTAATCAAGCTTGGCGTTATTTTCTTTCAGAACCTGCAGCGCAACCGCATCAATACGCGTTTTCAAAAGGGCAAGCTCTTCGCCCTTGGCTACAAGCGGCACCATAATCTCCGGCACAACTTTTTCGCCAGTTGCTTTTTCAATTGCACACGCCGCTTCCATGATCGCCCGCGCCTGCATTTCATAAATCTCAGGATAAGAGACACCAAGACGGCAGCCGCGATGACCAAGCATCGGATTAAACTCCTGCAGCTTGTGGGCGCGATCTTTTAACTTCTCCGCATCCATGCCAGAGGCTTTTGCAACTTCTTCAATCTCATCATCAGAATGCGGAAGAAACTCATGGAGCGGTGGATCAAGCAAACGCACTGTCACCGGCAATCCGGCCATCACCTGAAACAAGGCTTCAAAGTCTGAACGCTGCATCGGCAAGAGCTTTGCCAATGCCGTCTCGCGGCCCGCTTTATCCTCCGCAAGGATCATCTCGCGCACCGCGATAATCCGATCTGCATCAAAGAACATGTGTTCTGTGCGGCAAAGGCCAATGCCTTCGGCGCCGAAGTCACGCGCGACCTGCGCATCATGAGGCGTTTCCGCATTGGCGCGGACTTTCATCCGGCGAACGTCATCGGCCCAGCCCATCAGCTTGCCGAAATCGCCTGAAAGCTCTGGCTGCACCGTCGCCACTTCACCGAAAAAGACCTTCCCGGCAGCGCCGTCGATGGTGATGACTTCCCCTTTTTTGACCTGACGGCCGCCAACAGAAAAATGTGCGCCGCTTTTGTCGATTTTGAGATCACCCGCCCCGCAAACACAGGGTCGGCCCATGCCGCGCGCAACCACCGCCGCGTGAGACGTCATTCCGCCGCGCGCCGTAACAATCGCCTGCGCCGCATGCATGCCGTGAATATCTTCCGGGCTGGTTTCAACCCGCACAAGAATAACCTTGCGACCATCCTGCGCCAGTCGTTCAGCTTCATCAGAATTAAAAACAACCTCGCCAGATGCCGCGCCCGGAGACGCAGGCAGTCCGGTTAACACAAGATCGCGCGGCGCATCCGGGTCCAAGGAAGGATGTAACAACTGGTCCAGTGAATGTGGATCAACCCGGCCAATCGCTTCATTCTTATTGATCAAGCCTTCTTCGCAAAGATCAACGGCAATTTTTAATGCCGCTTTTGCGGTGCGCTTGCCGCTTCTGGTTTGCAACATCCAGAGTTTTTTGTCCTGGATCGTAAACTCGATGTCCTGCATATCGCGGTAATGTTTTTCGAGCTTGTCGAAAACCGCAATTAATTCCGCATAGGCTGGCGGCATCGCCTCTTCCAGCGATGGTTCAGTTTCGCCCATGGCTTCTTTGGCTCGCTTGGTCAAAGGCTGCGGCGTACGGATCCCCGCAACAACGTCTTCCCCTTGCGCATTAATCAAAAACTCGCCGTAATATTCATTCTCGCCCGTGGATGGATCACGCGTAAACGCAACACCGGTCGCGGATGTGTCGCCCATGTTACCGAACACCATTGCCTGCACATTAACAGCCGTGCCCCAACTCGCCGGAATATTGTGGAGGCGGCGATATGTTTCCGCCCGATCATTACCCCATGATCCAAAGACAGCGCCGATGGCGCCCCAAAGCTGCTCATTCGGGTCTTGCGGAAATGGTTTGCCAAGGCTTTTTTCAACGGCGCTCTTGTACCCGCTGATGACCTTCTTCCAGTCATCCGCCGTCATCTCCGTATCGAGGAAATAATCCTGTTCTTCTTTATACGTCTCAAGAATGTCTTCAAACTCATGATGCTCAACGTTTAAAACAACGTCAGAATACATCTGAATAAAACGCCGATAGCTGTCATAGGCAAAGCGTTGATCGCCAGCGAGCTTGGCTAAGCCTTCAACGGTTTCGTCATTAAGCCCAAGGTTTAAAACCGTGTCCATCATACCCGGCATTGAGGCGCGCGCGCCGGAGCGAACCGAGACGAGCAGCGGTTTTTCCTTGTCCCCGAACGTGCGATCAACGGCTTTTCCAACTTTCGCGAGAGCCGCTTCAACTTCGCCTTTCAAACCATCCGGGTATTGCCTGTCGTTCTCATAAAAGGCGGTGCAGACCTCTGTGGTGAGGGTCAGTCCCGGCGGCACCGGCAGGCCAAGGCTCGCCATTTCAGCGAGATTGGCGCCCTTGCCCCCCAGCAAATTCTTCATGGATGCGTCGCCGCCGGCTTCCCCTGCGCCAAAACTATAGACCCATTGTGTTTTGCTCATCCTAGAACCCGCTTTTTCTTCATTTTTCTTGCTTCCATCGGCCCGTTTGCCTGAATCAGCTCAGATGGCAGCGGCCATGAGATACAGCGCCGGGCCGCCAACTCCAAGCAGGAATTTGCCGCATCGCGGTATAAACCGCCCTTATCACAGGTGGCCTATACAGACCGGACCAGCATGTTACCTTCCGACGAGCAAAACGGGGGAACGAGAGCAGATGGAACGCATCTCGGAATTCGGCTGGATCACTATCGTTTTACTGGCCATTGGCGCCGTCATTGCCTCGATCCTGACCTCGAAACGGCTAAAAGGCTCCTCCCTCTTTAACAGGCTCTTTATTGTTGTTGCCGTTGCTTCAGGGTTCTTCAGCGCTATCAGCTCGGCCCTTGGCTTCTCGCTGATTACATCCCAGGAATCTGACGATCTCTTTCGCAATGCGCTTTTGCCGCCTGCCTTTGGCGTCTTTGTCTTTTTCCTTGCTGTGGCCATCTGGGTCGGCGGTGCAGAACTTGTCCGTCACCGCGACTGGTTTCGCGGCATGGGAAACGGTTTCCTTGGCGATCTCATGTTCTTTTTCGAGCGCGCCTTGAAACTCTTTGTCGTGATCCCGGTGTTGGCGGTGATTTTATTCTTCGTCTCCACCTGGACAACCGTTGTCGGTATTGGCGGCGCAGACGCTGTGCGCCACACCTACCAGTTTGAAGTAGAACGCTTACAGGCGGAGTGCGCGGGGCTAACCGCTTACCGTCAACGCGATTATCTTTTCCTCGAAGACTTACGTCTGTCCATCAGCGGCGTCGCGCGCGTTGCTGATAATGAACGCCAGGGCGGTGCGCAAACTGGTTCCGCTGGACCCGGCGCGGTGACAGATTATTTTAACGGCATCGCAGACTGGTTGCGCGATCTTGAAACAAGTGTCGCCGCAATTATCGAAGGTGATGACCCATCAGGCGTCGCTCCATACGCCCCAGAAATTTGCGCGACAAAAATCGATAATTTGCAACAGCTCCTCAGCCGAAATGCCTTTAACAATTACGATCTATGGGCGCGGGAATTTGAAACCGCCTATAATGATTTTGCCAGCGTCCTTAACCGATGGCGTCATGACCGGCGCGTGGAAAAACTGCTGGAACAACAACTCGCGTCTTTCGCGCGCGCCAATCCTAAACCGGTCAATAGTTTATTGACACGCGCGCAATCGGAAGCCATCGACAACTACAGCGAAGAAGTGGAGAAGGCCCTCTCCTCTCTCATCAAGAAACAAAAGCGCACGAAACCGCCCGTACCGCAAAAGTCTGCGGCGGAACTCTCCCCTGCTCGTGGGCTTGGTATTCTTGTTGAATTTTTTGAAACGCCAACTGAAACCGTTGAAGTAGAAAAACCACCATCACGAAGGCAGTCTGTTGTCGATGCAGAATTTGCACCGGGACTATCTACCATCACGCCGCGAGATGCAGTATTAAAACATGCAAATATTTTTTCGGACATCTGGGCGCTGGCGATCAGTTGGGATTACGCGGCCTATCTTTTGATGTTCGCTTATCTCTTTTTCCCAAGCGCGGAGCGCGCTGCCGGATTTAAAGACGAAGAATAAATACAGCGCACATGGCGGCGTTGTAACATTAATTCGACTTTATCCTTACACGTAATTTATTTGAAATTGTTTCCGCATGCGCCGCATATAAAGCTCATGCAACGGCAGTCCGATCAGTAGGAACTGATAAACCGCTGCAGCCTGATGAGGGGATACTCCGGGCGCAATGTAACTGGTACTCTTGAAAGGAAACGACCATGACCCCTCGATTAATCGGCCTCATCACAATCATCGGATTTACCGCAAGCGCCGCCTGCGCGGAGGACAGTGACTTCGCTGTCATAGACACTGACGGTTCCGGCAGTCTTTCACTAACCGAAGTGCAAACCGCCGCGCCGCAAGTGACCGCTGAAGAGTTTATCACCTATGATGTCGACAGCTCTGGCGAGCTTTCCGCTGAAGAATTCTCCGTCTGGCAGGAAGCCGCAAAAATGAAGGCAGAATAAGGCTTTAAGGGCCATCTCGGGTGTCTCAAACGCCCGGGGTGGTGACTTAGCCTTCCAGTTTGGAGAAATCCGCCACCTTAGCGGCGGCGGCGCGGAAGCGCGCCAGTAATGACAAGCGATTGGCGCGAAGCGCCTTATCATCAGCATTGACCGTCACTTTTTCAAAGAACGCATCAAGCGGCGCCCGCAAAGAAGCAAGCGCTGACATCGCTGCTTCAAAATTTTCATCCGCCACGGCTTTGTCCGCATTCGCCTCTGCTTTTTCCAAAGCGGTGAACAATGCTTTTTCTTCCTTGTCGGCGAGCAAGTCTTTTTTGATTGCCGCCGGATCAGCCGCAATTTTGTCTTTCTTTTCCTCGGCCTTCAAAATATTCGCTGCGCGCTTATACGCCGCCACCAGATTAGCGCCGTCATCATTTTTTAGGAACGCTTCCAACGCTTCGAGCTTACGAACGATAAGAACGAGGTCATCTTGCAGATTGCCACCAGCATCAACAAGCACAGCGTCGATGTGGTCGTGACGGTGATCTTTGCCTTTGAGATAAACTTTCAGACGGTCGTGGAAGAAGGAGAGGAGGTCATCAATAACATTCCGCCACGTAGCCTTCCCCTCTTCAGAATCAGCCTTCCACTTAGATGAAAGCACAACGCTTTGCTCAGCCAAGTGCTGTTGAGCCACATCAAAATAGTCAGCCAAACAAACTCTATAGTTGTTATGCAAGATCGTTCTGATAACACCCAGTGCAGCGCGACGTAATGCAAACGGATCGCCCGCCCCCGACGGTTTTTTTCCTACTGCCCAAAATGCATTTAGCGTATCGATCTTGTCGGCCAGCGCCAAAGCAACAGACAATGGTGCAGATGGTATGTCATCGTCCTGTCCAATCGGCTTGTAATGGTCTCGGATGGCATCAGCAATATCTGAAGATTTACCTTCTTCGAGAGCGTAATAACGGCCCATAACCCCTTGAAGTTCCGGGAATTCATTGACCATCCCTGAAACAAGGTCAGCTTTAGCCAACATTGCAGCTTGCTCAACTTCAGAAGGGGAAATCTTGACGAAATCTGGGTCGTTACTTGCAAGTTGCCCGACCCGCAACGCCTTGTCACCAATTGACCCAAGCCCCTGAAAAAATGTAACTTTAAAAAGCTCATCCTCACAGTCCTCAAGCTTAGTTTTGAGGTCCTGATTATAGAGGAACCACCCGTCGGAGAGGCGCGCTTCCAGCACTCGTTCATAGCCTTCGCGCATGGCCGCGCCGCCATCTGGCGCTTCAATATTCGCGACGCAAACAAACTTGTTGGCGAGGCGTCCGGTTTTCGGGTCTTTGACAGAAAAATACTTCTGATGCCCGCGCATCGACGCGATCAACACTTCATCAGGAATGGTGAGGAACTTTTCGTCAAAGCTCCCCATCATCACGACCGGCCATTCGGCAAGGCCGGAAACTTCGTTCAACAGGCCTTCATCTTCGACAAGTTCAAACCCTTGCGCCTTGCACAATGTTTCCGCATCGCGCGCAATAATTTCCTTGCGCTCGCCCATATCGAGGAGAACTTTGGCCGAGCGCAGCTTGCTCGAATAATCATCATAGTTGCGCGTCTGAATAGTTTCCGGCGCCATGAAGCGATGGCCTTCGGTCTTGTCGTCAGACTTCACACCGCCAATTTCAAAATTGACCACTTCACCGTCAAAAGCGCACAAAATTCTGTGCAAAGGCCGCACCCATTTTAATTCGCCATCGCCCCAACGCATGGATTTCGGCCAGGAAAAACCGCGCACAATCTCCGGCACGAACTCTGCGATTAAGTCAGATGTCTTACCGCCCTTTTGATCGATCACCGCAACGTAATAGGCGCCCTTTTTATCTTCGCGCTGTTCGCACTCATCCAGAGACGACAACCCGGCGGACTTTAAAAACCCTTCCACCGCTTTTTCAGGCGCGCCAACGCGCGGGCCTTTTTTCTCCTCGCACCGGTCCGGCTGGCTGGCTGGCAGGCCCGTCGCCACAACAGCAAGACGCCGGGGCGTGGCAAAGCCTTTGACCCCTTCAGGCAAGAATCCGGCGTCGATCAGGCGTTTATTGACCGCGCGCTCAAGGTCCGCTGCGGCTCTGGCCTGCATACGGGCGGGAATTTCTTCGGAGAATAATTCTAGTAATAAATCTGGCATGGGCCGGGTTCTAAGGGCGG
>BQJH01000087.1 GCA_021604605.1 Hyphococcus sp. | reverse complement strand
GTTCACGCCTGCCGTCTGGGCTAACGCTTTCTCAGTTTGCGCCTGCTTGCCGCCAAGAATATGGCGAAGAATTTTTTGGCCGTCGCCAAGCACATTATCCTGCCCAAGCTGCGATATGTCGTTGAGCAAGCTGCCATCATGTTTGTTGAGGGCGTTCGCCAAGGCTTCAGCCCCATCGGGGCTGGCGGCGTTTTTCTTCAAGCCGCCCATGATTGTCGCCATGGCCATGGGCATCAGTTGTGCGGCCAAGCCTTCGCTCATGCCGGTCTTGCGCGCAGCCTGTCCTGCGACCTGGCCCACGACCACGTCTGTTAGTTGATCCATTAGTGACATTGAATGTGTCCCACTTTCGTAAATGCCGCCCATTTCCTGAAAAAGGAAACGGGCGGGTGTATCTCACCCCGCCCGTTGATTTTATAGAATTATATGGTGCGCTGCAAATCGAGCGCTGTTTTATATCCTAGTCGTCAGGCTTTGCGCACCAGGCTGACGATGAACAGCAACAGTCCGCCGCCAATAAAGGCCGCCAACACTTGCCATAATAAGCCGCCGCCGCCAGCGCCAATCATGCCGAGAACGAAAAAGCCAAGCCCGCCGCCGAGAACCCCGACAACGGAATTCCAGAGCGTGCCTAAGCTTTTGGCTTTGAGAGCCAAGCCGGCGAGATTGCCGCCGACTGCGCCGATTAGAAGATTGATAAGTAGAGCTGTTATCCCTTCCATGGGATGCCTCCTTCTGAATATCTCCCCGCGAGACCTCGAATCTGCGCTGAGCCGGGTGGGGGGACAAGCTGCGCTGCAATATCGCAAGCGCAGCATTTTCCACAAAAACATCTTGCCTGCGCTGACGACATCGCTATTAAGGCCCATGGAGCGACGCAAATCCCCCCATAAACCCTCAAAAAAGGCCACGCCGGAAAATAGCCGCGTGAAGAAGAAGCGCCGCGTGAAAAAGACCAATATTGCCAAAACGGCATTGGGCGGGGAGCCGGAAAAGCGCTCCCGGTCGAAAACGGCGCCCATGAAGGGCGAAGCCAAGCCCCGCGATCTGAACGTCCATGTTAAAACCGCCAAACGCCGGGAATATGGCTCAACACTATGGCTGAAGCGTCAGCTCAATGATCCATACGTCCGCAAGGCCAAAGCCGAGGGCTATCGCTCTCGCGCAGCCTATAAGTTGATCGAGCTGGACGAGAAGTTTTCGTTCTTAAAACCAGGCGCCCGGATTGTTGATCTGGGCTGCGCGCCTGGCGGCTGGTGTCAGGTCGCCGTTAAAGCTGTCGGCAAGAGAGGCAAGGTCGTCGGGATCGATTATCTCGAAGTCCCTTCTGTGGCGGGCGTTGAAATTCTTGAAATGGATTTTCTTGATGAAGAAGCGCCGGATCGCTTGAAAAAAATGCTCGTCGGCAGCGCAGATGTTGTGCTGTCTGATATGGCGGCGCCAACAACCGGCCATAAGGCGACGGACCATTTGCGCATTGTCGCGCTCGCTGAAGCGGCGCTCGACTATGCCGAAGATGTTTTGGCGCCCGGCGGCGTGTTCGTTTCAAAAGTTTTTGCAGGCGGCGCCGAGGGTCAATTACTGACGCGCCTTAAACAGAATTTTGCTGTGGTCAAACACGCGAAACCGAAAGCATCGCGATCAGATTCGGCAGAAAAATATGTGGTGGCGACAGGCTTCAGGGGGCGATCATGACCATAATTTGTGCGATTTATGATTCAACTGCAAGGGAAGTATGGCTAGGTTGTAATGACCGATCTACGATTGGAGATACGCCTTCTCCAGGAGTTTCAAGCAAATGGTTGAAATTTGGGGATTGGGCAATTGGTCTGACAGGTGATGAAAGTGTCTACAATGAGTATTTGATGCTAGCGAACGATAATTTTCCTAAACAGTCATCTAATGTTTTGGATGTGTTCAAGTTTCTACACTCAACTTATCATGAGTTCAATTTAGGGCAGCAGCGCGGGTCCGATACTAGCAATTCTTATGGGCTTGATGGAATTTTGGCGCACACTTCCGGTAGGGTATGGGATTTCGATAATCAGCTAGCTCTTTCGGAGATACCAGAAAATAAGCTTTGGGCCTGTGGATCCGGAGTAGATTATGCTCTCGGTGCTGATTTTTCGATCTGCAATACATTATCCGCGCGTGAACGAATTGAGTGGGCGATTAAAGCAGCCATTGCGTTGGATATTGGTTGCCCCGGTGATCCGTGTATTGAGAAATTTGTAGGGCAGAAGTGAGAAATTCAAATGCAAATTCGTGAAGCACTAACTTTTGATGATGTGTTGTTGGAGCCGGGTCCGTCAGAGGTGATGCCGTCCGGTGTTGATGTGCGCACGCGGTTGACCAAGTCGATCCACTTGAACATTCCTATACTGGCATCCGCCATGGACACAGTCACGGAAGCAGAGATGGCGATCGCCATGGCGCAAAATGGCGGTATCGGTGTTCTGCACAGAAACCTTTCCATTGAAGAACAGGCGGAACATGTCCGCCGGGTCAAGCGCTTTGAAAGCGGTATGGTCGTCAACCCGATGACATTGACGCCGGAAGACACGCTCCGCACAGCGCAGGAAATTATGCTGGAGAAAAAAATCTCCGGCTTTCCCGTGGTGGAAAACCGTGACGCCAACGGCGTCGGCAAACTTGTTGGCGTGTTGACCAATCGCGATATGCGGTTCGCGCGCAATCTCGATCAGCCGGTAAGCGCGTTGATGACGGCGGTGGACCTTGTCACGGTTTCTCCGGGCGCCAGTCAGGAAGAAGTGCGCGAGCTTTGCCATAAACGGCGGATCGAACGGGTCGTTGTGGTCGATGAAGATTATCGCTGCGTTGGCCTTATCACAGTTAAGGACATAGAGAAGGCGGAAAAATTCCCGCTCGCAGCAAAAGACTCAGCCGGCCGGTTGCTTGTGGCGGCGGCGTCATCTGTGGGTGATGCAGGCTATGAACGTGTTGAAGCTCTGATTGACGCTGGTGTTGATGTAGTCGTGATTGATACGGCCCACGGCCATTCGGCGAAAGTGATTGAACAGGTTGCGCGGGTAAAACGAATGTCGAACGCCGCGCAAGTGATCGCCGGGAACGTTGCGACGTATGATGCGGCGAAAGCGCTGGCCGAAGCCGGCGCCGATGCGATCAAGGTCGGGATTGGCCCCGGTTCTATCTGTACAACGCGCATTGTCGCCGGTGTTGGCGTGCCGCAATTAACGGCGGTGGCGGACGCTGCGCGGGCCGGGCGTGAGGCGGGCGTGCCCGTGATCGCCGATGGCGGCATCAAATATTCCGGCGATGTTTCGAAAGCGCTTGCCGCTGGCGCCGACACGGTGATGATCGGGTCGCTTCTTGCGGGCACGGATGAAGCGCCGGGCGAAGTATTTCTCTATCAGGGCCGGTCTTACAAATCCTATCGCGGCATGGGCTCCATTACGGCGATGGCGCGCGGCTCCGCT
This sequence comes from Hyphococcus sp., assembly GCA_021604605.1. GTDB lineage: Bacteria > Pseudomonadota > Alphaproteobacteria > Caulobacterales > Parvularculaceae > Hyphococcus. The sequence continues at coordinate 6,944 of BQJH01000087.1, read as the reverse complement.
GACCGGTATTTTCAGGCCGATGTGACCGAGCAGATGAAGCTGGTGCCGGAAGGGATTGAAGGGCGCATCCCTTACAAGGGCGCGATTGGGCCAATCCTGCATCAACTGGTTGGCGGCGTGCGCGCCTCTATGGGATATGTTGGCGCGCCGACGATCCCGGAGATGCAAAGTCGCGCCAAATTCGTTAGAATTACCAATGCGGGGCTTAAAGAAAGCCACGTCCATGATGTGGCGATCACCCGTGAAGCGCCAAATTATCCGACCCCGAATTAATTGAATGAACTATAAAGCCTATAACAAGTTTTGCGGATCACTGCCGGCGACCAGCTATGTCGTACAGTGGGGCGGCGCCCATGTCTGGAAAGTCGGCGGGAAAATTTTCGCCGTTGGCGGTTGGACTAATGAAAAGCTGGCGGGGATTTCGTTCAAGGTTTCAGAAATTGCGTTTGAAGTTTTAAAAGATCAGCCGGGTTTGAGGCCCGCGCCGTATCTTGCCTCGCGCGGGATGAAGTGGATCCAGCATTATGACAAGCCCGGCCTGTCTGACAAAGAACTGCGCGAGCATTTAAAAGAGTCCCACCGCATAGTCTCGCTTGGTTTGACAAAGAAACTGCAAAAAGAGCTGGGGCTCAATCAGGAATAGCCATGAGAACCGCCGGAAAACTTTCCGCTGCGATTGAAATTCTAACCGATTTCAATGCGCGCCGTGTCCCTCTAAAAACAGCCATCGCCGATTGGGGCCGGGGCAACCGCTATGCTGGTGCGAAGGACCGCGCCTGGATTTCAGGGCTCTGTCTTGATGTGTTGCGCAAAAAACATTCGCTGTCAGCTGCTATGCAAAGTGATAATTCCCGCGCATTGGTATTGGGCGCCGCCCGGTTTTTGTGGGCAATGCCAATTGACGAGCTTGCTGAGCATGCGACCGAAGAACCCCATGGGCCAGGAACTTTAAGTGAAGACGAAAAAAAGTATCTTCAATCTTCACATCCGTCTTTTCCGGCGAAAGGTGAAATCGAGAAAGAGGCTGAGATTATAGAACTAGCCTCTTCTCCATGTATGGCGCATGAATTTGAATCTGGCGCCGATCACATCGCTGAACATATTACAGGCAACTTCCCTGAATGGATGACGCCGCACATCGCACGCGCCTTTGGCGAGCGCGCGGCAAATGTCATGGCCGGGTTTTCTGAGCGCGCTGATGTAGACCTTCGTCTTAACACGATTAAGGCTGAGCCGGAGAAATCACTAAAAGCCTTGGGCTCAATCAAAGGTCAGGCGATCCCTGTGCTGACGACAGCGGCGCGCATTAATGCGCCGGACCCATCGCAAAAAGCGCCAGCGGTGACTGTCATCCCTGCATTCAACAAAGGCTGGGTCGAGGTGCAGGATTTAGGCTCGCAAATTGCCGCCGCCGCTGCAGGCGACATTAAAGGCGCGCAAGTGCTGGATTATTGTGCAGGCGGCGGTGGGAAGACTTTGGCGCTTGCCGCGTTGATGGAAAATACCGGGCAGCTTTATGCCTATGACAATGACGCGCGGCGTCTGAAACCGCTTTACGCCCGCGCAAAACGGGCGGGGGTCAGAAATCTGCAGGTGCGCTCCCCAGCGGGCGACGAAGGTCTTGATGATCTGGCGGGCAAGATGGATGTCGTCTTCGTCGATGCGCCTTGCACCGGGGCTGGAACATGGCGGCGCCACCCGGACACGAAATGGCGCCTTACAGAAAAACAGCTTGAACGACGGATGGTGGAGCAGGACACAGTGCTTCGTGAGGCGTCACGGTTCGTGAAGCCGGGCGGGCGCATGGTCTGGGTCACGTGTTCATTTTTGATGGAAGAAAACGAAGATCGTCTGACTGCATTTCTTGCAGAACATTCTGAGTTTTCTTTTTCACCTACACTGGATGCGATCAAATCATCAGGCCTTCTCACAGAAGAAGGTAATGCGGCGCTCAATCTGTGTGTGACCCCTGATCGTGCGTTGAGAATAACGCCAGACAAACTCCGCGCCGATGGATTTTTTGTGGCGATATTGGAGCGCGCGTCAGCATAGATGCTTTGAACTGCCTAACGCCAAAATGTACTGATGGGCATGAACATAAATGCGAATGCAGCCACTATGCATGCCTGAAAAACCACGTCCCAGTTAGAATTAACACGCAGAATAAATGGAATGCCCGTCAAGAATGCGACAGGTGTCCAAAGTAAATTTCTTCTTCCCTTATCCGTGTGAGACGAGTGATCAGACCGAATCGCATTTGAGGTCGTGTTATAAGAACTAGTCTCAGGAACAAGATCTAATGCAAGGCGGGCTTTATCTTCCTGTGAGGTTGGCGCCAAAAGGCAAAACCCGCCAAGTGCTATACGCAACCACGGCGCCATCGTTAGGTGATGATCATTTTGGATAATCGTCTCGACCCCGTGCGATTTCAGATACCCTTGCGCACAATAGGCTTCTTCAGGATCATAAAACTGGGCGATTTGGACAAGGCCTGTCATTCAAGGAGCATAACACAGTACGTCTTGATTGTCATTTTTGGGTGGCCTCAGCTTAAATAACTTGCCGCGCTTAACATACCAACATGCGTTGCCGCGTGGGTGACCATCGCCGCTTCCAGTGAATTGCGCGCATAGACTATGCCGTAAACAATGCCAAGTGCTGCATTTAAAATAATAACGCGAACGATCATTTCCACAGGAACGGTTTCAAGGGTTGTGTAAAGGGCGGGCAGATGCCCGGCTCCAAAGAGGAAGGCAGCGACAGGGATTGCAACAAATAATGCGAGTACGCGATTTTTTGTTATGGCCCAGATGGCCCAGGCGACAAGGCTAAGTAACCCCCAACGCAATAAGACTTCTTCCGTGATCCCGCCATAGAGAAAGCGCACAGCGAGGGAAGGGGCTGTGTCATCAAATTGCTGAGCTGATGTTTCCGCCAGCAGACGCAATGCATCAATATTGGCGAATGCCCATTGATCGGCCGCAGTGACAGCGGCGCCCATGATGACGCCAAGGACAGCATAAACCGGAAATGCGGTAAGCAATGCAGGCGCGGAATTTGCTTTGTGTGCGATCAGGGACGTCAGGCCAACCCGGTGCGCAGTTACAGCGCCAATTAAAACCGCAACGCCAATAAAGAGCCCGTTATTCAGTAGGGAGATCAGTCGCAGCGCCTGATCACTAAGCCCTGTTTCTTCAATAATTGCCGCCGGGATATCAGCATCCACGATTGCGGCGGCGGCTCCGAGCATGGCCAGTAAAAATAGTGTGATGGCGCCAAATATCCGCCGTGTCATGGCTCTATCTCTTTATTTTGTAATTTTCCTAAATAGCGAAATAGCATTACCAATGAAAATTTCAAGACCTAAGCTCATCCCCGAGCATTGCCCATTCTTGAAGACGGTTTCCCGCTTTCTACGAAATTGGAAAATCCTTCGGGATGAAGATTGGTTTTTGTGTTTAAAATTCACCTTGTAGTTGAATTTGCTTTCGTCAAAATTCAACCCAGAGAGGGTAGTCTTCAATAAAACCCAGTGTTGGTGGATAGATATCCTCCCCCCACCAAACCTGCCGTAAGATAGCATCTCGATAGATGTTTTAAGGACGCGGACTTCAACAGCGGTAGTTAACAAGCGAGGTGGAAGTTTCTGACCTGGGCGCTGAAAACCCAGGCCAGAACAATCCGAGGAAGGAGACTTTAGAAACCCCAGCCGGAAGGGTCAGGATAAGGCTCGCCTTTGGACAAGGCCTGCATCCCTTTCACGGTGCGCACGATGTACCAGATAAGCGCAAACAGAAGAACGAGTACGCCAATCAAAATGAGACTAAGGACAATGCCGACGACAGAGAACAAGACCATTTTCCAGAAGATATTGATCTGATGGCGATAATGGGTTTTTAGCCAATCCGGCGCCTCGTCCTTGCCCATATAGGCCATGACGACGCCGACAATCGAGGTAATACCGACGACAAGGCCTGCGAGATAGAGAATGTAGATAAGGTTCGCGTTGCCGCGTTCATTGGGGTTGGTCGAAATACTGGATTCCGACGGCGGCGTGATTTCTGGTTCAGACATATTCGTTCTCCTGCTTATTTCATAGGCTTTATCAGCAAACGGCGCTTGCCGCACGGCCCCAGCATTGATAGGAAGCGCGACCGAATCAACAGTTTCCAATTTAGAGGATATCACCATGGCGCTTGAACGCACCTTTTCAATTATCAAACCCGACGCCACACGCCGCAATATCACCGGCAAAGTCGTCAATAAGCTGGAAGAAGGCGGCCTTCGGGTTGTCGCCTCCAAGCGCATCCAAATGACACGCGAACAGGCCGAAGGCTTTTACGCCGTCCATAAAGAGCGCCCGTTTTTTGGCGAATTGGTCGATTTCATGATGTCTGGCCCTGTGGTCGTTCAGGTTCTCGAAGGCGAGAACGCCATTGCGCGCAACCGCGAGATCATGGGTGCGACCAACCCGGCAGAAGCGGCCGCAGGCACGATCCGTGCTGATTATGCCGAATCAATTGGCGAGAATTCCGTACACGGCTCAGACGGCCCGGACACAGCCAAAGACGAAATCGCCTTTTTCTTCACTGAACAAGAAATTGTAGGCTAAGGCGTCAGGTGACCGGCAATACGGTCCTTGATTTGATTATTTCCGTCGCCGGCGTCACTTTATTAGTGTTGCTGGCGCGGATGCTCTTTGGTGGCGGCGCGCTTGTTTTCAACAAAGCCGCCGTTGAAGACCGGCTTCGTTTTGACGAGCCAGACTTTAGTCCTGCCGACTGGATAATCGACGAGGCGGCACGCGCAGCATTAGCGCGCAATGAAAACAACGAAGTCGCGTTGATTGTCGCTAATGGCGACGGTTTGGCGATCCGTCGCTTTCAATCACCTGATGCGCTATCTGCCAGATACGCCAACGGCGTATTATCCCTCACGCCGCATGATCATACATCGCGCAAAGTCACCCTTTCAGCGCCTGATATAGAAGCGCAGCCTCTTGAGGGGAGACAGTGGCTTGATTGTCTAGGTATCAGTGAAGATAATCAGCTAAACTGAAAGTGAGAACGCAAATGATGAAATCTGCCATGACGACGTCTGCGATTTTTCTAGCCCTGGCCTGTTCAGCACCGACAACTGTGGCGCAAGACGCTCAAGAACAATTGACGCCTGCCCAGTGTGATGTTGGCGCCCCACACCCGAATGCGCCAGCAGAGTTGTCGCAATTTGCGTTTCTTGTGGGCGATTACAAAGTCACGTTTCACGCATGGCAGGGCGAAGATTGGTCACCCGCACAACCTGGACGTCAGGCGCGCTGGAACGGCTGGTACGGTCTTGGCGGCATGGCGATCTATGATGAATGGTTCGGCACGGAGCCAGCCATTGATCCTGACACAGACCGTGGTGTGAATGTTCGGATGTATGACACCAAAGCCGGGGAGTGGGACATGATGTGGATCGCGACACTCGGCAGTCAGGTGCAGGATCTGCGGGCGAAAGTGATCGATGGCACGTTGACTATGTGGCAGGAATATCCCGACCGCCCTAACTTCCGCGCAGAATTTATTACAGAAGATGACGATAACTGGTATCGGATCAGCTATACAAAAGATGATGCTGGTGAATGGGTGAAGCAGTTTAAACTGGATGCAACGCGCATTCCTTGCGTTGAAACGGACAATTAATGAACGAAAGCGTATTCCCGGATATTGTCGCCTTTGCGGTGCCGGCGTTTGTCGTGTTGATCATTCTGGAAATGATCATCGCCAAGCGCACGGGGCGCGGACGCTATGAAACAAAGGATACGTTCGCCAGCTTGTCGATGGGGTTGGGCAACCGCATTGCCGGCCTGATTGGCGGCGGGTTGCTGGTCTATGTGGTATTCAACTGGGTCTATCAGTTTCGATTGATTGAGACGATGCCGATTGTCTGGTGGAGCGTGCTCATATGCTTTATCGCCGATGATCTTGCCTATTACTGGTTTCATCGTGTCGCGCATGAGCGGCGTTGGTTCTGGGCGAGCCATGTCGTGCATCACTCATCGCAACATTATAATTTATCGACAGCGCTGCGTCAGACATGGACGGGCAAGTTTTCATTTTCGTTTATCTTTGGCTTGCCGCTGGCGTTGATCGGGTTTCCGCCGGAGATGATTTTATTCGTGGGCGGTGTAAATCTTGTCTATCAATTCTGGATTCATACAGAGCTGATTGACCGTATGGGGCCGTTTGAATGGATTTTTAATACGCCCAGCCATCACCGTGTGCATCATGCGACGAACCCGCGCTATCTCGATGCGAATTATGCGGGGACGTTGATTATCTGGGACCGCCTTTTCGGAACGTTTGTCCAGGAAGAGCGAAGCGAAGAGCCACCGCGCTATGGCATCATCAAAAACCTCACGACATTTAACCCCCTGATGATTGCCGTCCATGAGTGGATAGGCATCGGCAAAGATGTGGCGAAGGCAAAATCTCTGAAAGAAGTGGCGGGATATCTCTTTGGCCCGCCCGGCTGGTCGCCGGACGGCTCGCGCATGACTTCAGCCATGATTAAGGAGCGGTGGGCGCAAACGCGGCCTGATCTGCCCGATGGCGATATGGAGCCTGCCCCTCAACCCCTTATAAAACCTGCCGAATAGGCGGATTCAACCTTTTCGGGAGTTGCCCCGGGGCTGTTACAGGCAAGGGTTGCATGCGCCCCATTTCGGCCCCTTTCGCCTTCAGATAATCATTTTTCCTCCGATATCCGGTCGCGATTGCGAGTCAGATTGTTCTCACGGATAGAGGAGAGATGACATGTTGCCTGTATTGATAAAATCACTGACCGCACTCGGCGCTGTTGCCGGATTGACGTTTTCATCAATCAGTACACAGTCTGTTGATAATGCTTATCACGACGATGCGTTGACCAGCCTTACGCGGTCAGAAGTTACAGATCACGCC
>BQJH01000086.1 GCA_021604605.1 Hyphococcus sp. | reverse complement strand
ATGGCCGATCTACCGGCCAATCCTCTATAAAATTCTCCAACACGGGCCCGCCGTCAAAATGGCTGACGCGGTTGCATCTCTTTCTGCGTTGGAAGTCTTTGACTACATCAGCGCCCTTTTGCACGTTGAACTTGATGTCTCCGGCCTGGAGAACATCCCCGAAAAAGGCCGTGCACTGATCGCCTCCACACACCCGACGGGCATTCCTGACGGCGTCGCCATGTTTGACGCGCTAAAGCCACGCCGGCCAGACATGACATTTTTTGCAAATCGCGACGCCCTGCGCGCTGTCCCCGGCCTCGGCGACATGATCATCCCGGTAGAATGGGTTGAAGAAAAGCGCACCAGACTGAGGTCGCGCGAAACACTGGTCGCCACAAAACAGGCTTTTCAGGCTGAAAAATGCGTTGTGCTTTTTCCATCGGGCCGACTGGCCTACATGGATGATGAAAAAAAACTCGTAGAACAGGACTGGCTTGGATCTGTCGCTGCGTTCGCGCGAAAATATAACAGCCCTGTCATCCCTACCCATATCGAGGGGCGCAACTCCTGGCTTTATTACTGGTTCTGGAACCTCAACACAGAGTTACGCGACATCACACTATTCCACGAGTTGCTGAACAAAAAAGGCAAGCCCTATAAAATTACATTTGGCCCGATGATCGAGCCCAAAGACTTACAAGGCGACGTCAACGATGTTGCTGCTGCGCTGCGCAAACATGCAATGGCCGGGGTGGTCAATGGCGAGAGATGGCAGCCACTCTTGCCGCCCAACGAGGATTAGCCTGCCCGACGATAGGTCAGCTCAAGGAAAACATCTTCAAGATCAGACTCTACCGTTGAAAGGTCTTTTACACCAATGCCGGCGCCGGAAAGTCGCTCAAGGATTTCGGCGGCTTGCGCCTTGCTGGGTTGATACGGGATCGCCAGTCGCCCATCGGCTTTCAGTTCTATCTTGAATGGTGAAAGATCGGGCGCCTGAGATAACGCCTCCAAAGGCGTCACCATCAATGTTTTCTGATCCAGGGACGCAATCAGTTTTTCTGTCGGCTCACACGCGACAACATTGCCCTCATGAATGATGGCAATCTCTTTACACAACTCCTGCGCTTCTTCGAGATAGTGCGTTGTCAGAACAATCGTCACGCCCGCCGCATGCAGCTCCAGAACATACTCCCATAACTGTTTGCGCAATTCGATATCAACGCCCGCCGTCGGTTCATCAAGAATCAAAATCGGCGGCGAATGCACCATCGCTTTGGCAACCAACAACCGTCGCTTCATGCCCCCGGAAAGTTGGCGCACATAGGCATCCGCCTTATCATCCAGCCCAAGCGCCTTCAAAATCTCCATTGTCCGGCGTTTGTTTTTAGGCACGCCATAAAGCCCCGCCTGAATTTCAAGGGTTTCCTGTGGGGTGAAAAAGACATCCGTATTAATTTCCTGCGGTACGATGCCGAGGGCCGCCCGCGCCTGACGCGAATTACGGTCGATATTGAAGCCCCACACCGAAACATCGCCAGCCGTTTTCTTAACCAACCCCGCGAGAATGTTGATAAAAGTCGATTTACCAGCCCCGTTTGGCCCCAGGAGACCAAATATGCTGCCCTGCGGGATCATCAAATCGATCCCCTTCAAAGCCTCTTTCGCAGGCGCATTGCCGCTGGCGGCATAGACTTTCCGCACGCCCTTTGCTGCGATCGCATATTTGCTGGCTTCGGTCTTTTCCGTCATTGCCTACACATCGAACCTATCAGTCTTGTTCAGGCTCATATCATCTTCTTGCGCGACAAGGTCAACATCACCGCCCACTTGACGAATGCGAGGGCGCGCGGCAATTCAACCCTATCAACTGATAGGTTTTGACATGAGTGATACACCGCTTTCACGCACCCCTGACCCCGAGATCATTTACGTCTCAGACCGGCGTGTCGCATGCAATGGCGGTGATGGCGCACTCGGCCACCCGATGGTTTGGTATTCCCTCGATGATGGCGAGGCGGAATGCGGTTATTGTGACCGGAAGTTTATTTACGATCCGAGCCGCGCCGAAAAAACCTGACTAATTTCAAGCTTTTTCTTTGCGCGTGAGACGCCAGACATCCCGAATTTTTGGCGGCGACGCCTGAAGGATCGCCTGGCGGAAAATTCGCCCCATAATCCGCATGAGGAAAAGCGTAAAAGCAAGCATCAACGCCGTCGCGCCAACAATCTCCCAAAGCGGCGGGTCTGACGCCGCCCGCATCATAACCGCATATGGCGTATAAATCGGTATCCAGGTGAGAATACTCGCCACCAAACCGTTCGGGTTTTGAAACACCATCACCATGAATGGCAGGGGCGCAAAAACCAGCAACATCACCGGCCCCATATAAGACTGTGCATCCTGAAGAGAATTTGAAACGGCGCCAATCGCCAGAAAAATCATGGAAAAGATCAGGTAAGCGCAGAAAAAATAAAACAGATAGACAAAAATCAAATTCGTCGAGAACAACGTCGTGACGGCGACCGCCATGACATTCTCAGAACCAGCATCAGCGAGCGTCAACGCCAGCCCACCGGACAAAAACAGCGCCGGCATGGTCAGGCCGACAGCCGCGATACCAAGCAATTTACCCATCATCAGCTGGTTGGCGGTAACAGACGATAGAAGAATTTCAACGATCTTGTTGGAACGCTCCTCAATCGTATTTGTCAGCAACAAATTCCCGACGCCAAAAATGATCACCAACAACATGTAGGTGAGGCCTGCCGGCAATGCGGTTTCAATTCTATCCTTCATGCCAAGCTCGGCTTCTTCCGGAGCTTTATCCGGCCGGAAAGAAGCGATCGGCGCATCAACTGCCGCCACCGCATCAAGCGCTTCCCCCGGCAAACCATAATCAGCAATGACGCTCCGCCGCAACGCCCTGTTCAGGGCTGATCTGATGATCATTTCCAGCGACTGATCGGTGAGATTACGGCTCCAATATTGCGCCTGCGCCGCATCCTCTCCCGCGCCAAATCCAGACGGTATTAAAACTGCCGCGAAAAGCGGCTTGCCGCCGCCACTCGGAACGCCAATCAAACGCTGTTCTAAAAGATAGGGCCGAAAGGCTTCCTCAATCTCAAGCAAGCTTCCCAATGCCTGTATATCGCCCGGAGTTGGAAGACGGTAAAATGATCTTTTGGGAGGAACAAAGCTCGGTAAACCGCTGTTGATATTCGCTTTGGCAAGAGATTGAGCTTTTTCAAACCCTCCAGCCGTCTCAAAAGCAACAATTCGTGCATCGTTGACATCATCAGGCGCAAACGGCGCAGGAATGTCAACCTCAGCGCCGCCAGAAGCTACAAGGATATACGCATCCCAAGCTGCAATAGCAGACTGCATATAGCGCCGATCAAGCTCTTGATCAATTTCATCCGTATAGGCGCCAGTTTCATCATAGACAACAAAATACCGGATCGGTTTGTTATTTTCTAAAAGCCCGACAGCCGCGCCGACAAAAACAAGCCCCAAAGGAAACATCGTCAGGAACAGCAAAAACCCGCGTGAAAATATATATTGTTTATATTCCCGCCAGGCGATGAGAAGGATCTGTTTCATGCTGCAGCCTCATGCGGTGCGCGCTTGCTGTCACTCACCGCCTCGCCCCCATCCCCGGCAAGGCTGACAAATATATCGTGCAGAGTGGCCCCTGCCTGTTCAAAACGGGAAATGACAATCCTTGCCGCGACCGCTTTCGCCAAAAAAACTTGCGGATCAGCGCCTTCTTCCAACTCAATCTCATACGTCATTTCCGCGCCTGCGCTGGGCGCCTCCTCTTCACGGATATGCGCTATACCGCCAAGGGCAATGAGCGCCTCCCGGCTTGCGTTTGTTCGCACATGAAGACGCCCTGCCATACCGGCCCGCGCCTCTGCCAATGTTCCCTCGAACCGTTTCTGCCCCTGAGCGAGGATCAAAAACCGATCACACAGCCGTTCGGCATGCTGCATGACATGGGTTGAAAAGATGATTGTCCGACCGCCACGGCGCTGCTCGCGGATCAACGCTTCCAGAGTTTGCTGATTGATCGGATCGAGACCCGAAAAGGGTTCATCAAGGATCAGCAGTTCTGGTTCGTGAGCAATCGTCGCCAACAGCTGAACTTTCTGCGCCATCCCTTTTGACAGTGCTTCATTTTTTGATCGAGCGAATTCCTCAAGGTCGAATTGCTCAAGCAAAGCCATCGCCTTAGCCTTGGCGGCTTTGCGAGACAGCCCGCGTAACTGAGCAAAATAAGCGATTGAATCCGCGGCCTTCATTTTACGATAGAGCCCGCGCTCTTCAGGCAGATAACCAATCCGGCGGCGAACGGAAATTGCAGAGGACGATCCAAGAATGGAAAGCGACCCGGCGCTCGGCTGGATAATATCAAGCATCATACGCAAGGTGGTGGTTTTGCCGGCGCCATTGGGTCCTAAGAACCCGTAGATTTCCCCTTGCGCCACCTCAAAAGACAAATCATCGACAGCGGTGAACCCGCCATACCGCTTGGTGATATTTTGAAGCGATACCGGATTTTGAGAAACGGGGTTTTCCGTCATCGAAGAGCCTTTGATGCAAGCAATCTTTATCTATCGAGGAGCGTTAAAGAACAAATAAAAAGCTACCAGACACCCTGATTTTCCATGCTTGCCCAAGGCTCCGCCGGGGCCAAGGCCTCACCCTTTTGCAACAACTCTATCGAAATTCCATCCGGTGATCTGATAAACGCCATACGCCCGTCACGGGGAGGACGATTTACAGTGACACCTGCATCCATCAATCGCTGACAGAGCCCATAAATGTCATCGACACGGTAAGCGAGATGGCCAAAATTACGCCCGCCGTCATATTCTTCCGCATCCCAATTATATGTCAACTCGACAAGCGGCGCATCGGTCTCTTTTGAGCGCTCAACATCATCCGGAGCAGCAAGAAAAACGAGCGTAAACCGCCCGGCTTCAACTTCTTTTCTGCTAACCTCAACAAGGCCCAGCTTGTTGCAATAAAAGTCAAGCGACGCCTCGAGGTCTTTTACGCGGACCATAGTATGCAGATATTGCAAACGTCTCTCCTCTTTCGTGAGTTTTATTCTCTGGAGCGGATAATTTCATCGCGCAGATAACCCGGCCGACGGCCATGATACCGGCGTGTAAAAAACGCGACGATGCCGAGCCAGGCGAGGAGAACACCAAAGAAATAGTAAAACCCGGCGTAAGCTTCGGTTACCTGCAATTGGCAATGCATATTACACTGCCATGCTTCGGCAGCCTTGGAATCACCCAGATTAACCGCCCGGATTATCTCTAAAGGCTCCGGGGTCAGCCCCATTTGTTGTGCAGCCCACACAATTGCCGCCAGGATAGCGAACGTAACAGGCAAAGAGAGGAGAAAGGTCGCAAACATCGCCAACGCATAACCCGGAAACCTTGGCATGTTCACGCGCGCGTAAATCTGTCGGAACGCCTTCTCCGTTATACCTTCCAGAAACTCAGGCTCATGCTTTTGATAATGCGCCCATTCTATTGCTGCGCCTTCAGCAAGTTCCGCCTCGATATGCCTGCGCCAAAACCAGTAGGCGCCGCACAGGGCGGTTAGCAACAACACAACCGATATAAAAAACAAACCCATACCTGATAAGAGCCTCGAAACGATCGTCCATGTTGTTTACCCTATGGGCCTGTCAGGTAAACCCCGCCGCCCCGTGAGATCGCCAGAAGCCAGGGGCGGCCAAAGGCAGCCTCACTGTAAGGCGCTAAAATCGGCAATTCTGACGGAGAACAACTTTACCTGCGCCTGACGCGCGTTATGGTCGCGCCATCTGAATCACCGTCACATTCAAAGGAATGCTCCGCCATATGGCAAAGAAGCTGACGCGCGCAAAAGCACATACATTATATGAGCGCCTCTCAACCAAGGTTCCCGCGCCAGAAACTGAGCTCTATTACAAAGACCCCTTTACGCTTGTTGTGGCTGTCGCTCTCTCCGCCCAAGCCACTGATGAGGGCGTCAACAAGGCAACAAAAAAGCTGTTTGCCGTGGCCGATACGCCTGAAAAAATGGCGTCTCTCGGCGAAAAAAAGCTGGGCGAATACATCAAAACCATCGGCCTCTGGCGCAACAAAGCCAAGAATGTCATTGCCTTGTCGAATATGCTGCTTGATGAGTTTGACGGCGCCGTGCCCCAAACCCGTGAGGAGCTGGAAAAACTGCCTGGCGTCGGCCGCAAGACCGCCAACGTCGTGATGAATGTCGCCTTTGGGGCGCCCACCATTGCCGTTGATACGCATATTTTCAGGGTGTCTAACCGCACTGGCCTCGCCCCCGGCAAAAACCCTTTGGAAGTCGAGCTTGGCCTTGAAAAAATTACGCCGCCAGAGTTTTTATTACATGCCCATCATTGGCTGATCCTGCATGGACGCTATATCTGCAAGGCGCGCACGCCGGATTGCAGCACATGCACGATCACTGATATCTGTCTTTACAAGGATAAAGCCTTCAAAGACGAAGCGAAAAAACCAGCCAAACCAAAACGAAAAATGGCCGGATCACCAAAGCTCAAAACCGCCACGCCCAAACGCAAATCCGCAAAACACAAAGTAAAAAAGAAAGCCGCCTCATGAACGCTGAAGACCGCCTTATTATCGCACTGGATTTACCGACTGTGGCGCAGGCGCGCCAAACCATTCAGGCGATCGGCCCGGCGGGCGCCTTTTATAAAATCGGATATCAGCTGATGCCGATTGGGGGGCTGGAGCTGGCAAAAGAACTATCGGCGATGGGCAAAAAAACCTTCCTCGATTTTAAATTCCACGACATTGGCGCCACTGTTGAGCGCGGCGTCAAAAGTGTCTGTCAGTTGGGTGGTGATTTTCTCACCGTTCATGCAGAGCCCGATGTTTTGAAAGGCGCCGTAGAGGGGCGCGGTGATGATCCACGTCTGAAAATTCTGGCCGTAACCGTGTTGACCAGCTTAAACCAGGAAAGCCTGAAGAAGGCCGGTATCGAAATGGATATCGAGGCCCTCGTTTTGAAGCGCGCAGAGTTTGCCGCTGAAGCGGGCGCCGATGGGGTGGTCGCCTCCGCCAAAGAAGCAAGCGCGATCAAGGCGCGCTTCGGCGACGCCTTAAAAATCGTGACGCCCGGTATTCGCCCGCCTGGCGCCGCCGCCAACGATCAAAAACGGGTCGTGACACCCGCCGACGCCATCAATGCCGGCGCCGATCATCTCGTGGTGGGCAGGCCGATTATTGCGGCGGATGATCCGGCGAACGCAGCGTCACAAATCGTTCAGGAAATCGCTGGAAGCCCTTAATCATCAAGACTTTGCCCCCGCACCGCCAATCCGCTAGAGTGATGATTAACGGCTGTTCATAAAGCCGTCATCAGGGATGAAAGGTCGCCAGGGGTATGGGCAATCCAATCAAGCGTATTGAGCGCCGCTCCAAGCGCTCAATCTTTCAGGCGTATCTGGATAGCGCGCGAAAAAATGGCGCGAACACCACCGCACTGACAGATGGCGACGGCAAAGACTTCACCTTCAAGGAAATCACCCGCGCTGCTTTCGCGCTTGGGGGGGCAATCGCCCGAAAAACCGCTCACAACGAAAAAGTAGGCGTTCTTCTGCCAACAGGCGCCGGGGCCATAATCGCATTTTTTGCACTGCTCTCTCGCGGGCGCGTTCCGGCGATGCTCAATTTTACGTCAGGGTCGCGCAATCTTTTGGCGGCTTGCAAAGCGGCAGAGGTCAGCCGGATTGTGACAGCAAAAAAGTTTGTCGATATCGCCAATCTACAAAATCTCATGGATGAGTTGGCGCAGGGTGTTGATCTTGTCTATCTGGAAGATGTCAAAGAAGAGCTGAACTGGCAGGACAAAGCGCTCGCCATCGCCGGGCCTTTACTGCCGAGCATATTGGCCGCAACGCCGCATTTTGACGAGCCGGGCGTTATTTTGTTTACCTCAGGCACAGAAGGCGCACCCAAGGGCGTTGTCCTTTCGCATCAGAACATTATCGCAAATATCGAGCAAATATCAGCACACGTACAACTCCTGCCGACGGACAAATTTTTCAATCCGTTACCGACGTTCCATTGTTATGGGCTGACCGCCGGAGCGCTGTGGCCGATATTGAACGGACATCCGGTTGTTCTTCACCCGTCGCCTTTACAGACAAAGATCGTTCCAAAGCGGATTTTTGAAACAGGGTCTACGGTTCTTTTTGCGACCGACACTTTCCTCTCGCAATATATGCGGGCCAGTGAAGACGGCGCCATGTCGTCCTTACGGATCGCTGTTTGCGGCGCCGAGCGGGTGCGCGACGAAACCCGCCATGCGGCGGGAAAACGCTTTGGTTTTGAGGTGTTAGAAGGATATGGCGTCACCGAAGGCTCGCCTGTCCTCGCCGCAAACCAGCCCGGCGATATTCGCGGCGGCACCGTCGGCAAGGCCCTGCCGGGAATAGAGGTTCGCCTTGATCCGGTGGAGGGACTGGAAACTGGCGGGCGCCTGCATGTGCGCGGGCTCAACATCATGAAAGGCTACATCACCGCAGATGAGCCCGGCGTCATTAAACCTCCTCCGAATGGATGGCATGACACAGGCGATGTCGTCTCTGTGGATGAGGAAGGCTATATCGCCATCCGGGGCCGGTTAAAACGTTTTGCGAAAATTGCCGGTGAAATGGTTTCATTGGCGGTCGTAGAAAACTGCGCTTCCGCCGTGTGGCCAGACAACCTTCATGCCGCGGCCATTCTGCCTGACCCAAAGAAAGGCGAACAGGTCATTCTCGTGACAGACCGGGAAGATGCGCCTCGCGGTTTACTGCTCGCATGGGCGCAGTCTCATGGCGTGCCGGAAATTGCCGTTCCCAAAAAGATTGTCACTGTTTCGGAAATCCCTGTTCTTGGCACAGGCAAAATTGATTTTCTCAAAGTAAAAACCCTTGCCGAGGAAGGGCTCGAAGCGCTTAATGCAAAACCTGCGGAGCCGGAACCAGAACTGACAAAACGGGAATTGAAAAAACGCGCGGCGGAAGAAAAAGCCGCCCGCAAACGGGCTGAAAAGGAAGCTAAAGCCGCTGAGAAAGCTTCAGACGAAGACAGCGCAACGGATACTCAACAGCTAGCTGCGCATACTGAAACCTCAGAGGGCGCGCCAGAACCCGCAACCGTTGAGGCGCCACAAGCAGCAAATGACGATAGCGCTGAGCGCAAAGACGCAGCCGAGTAGACTATGAGACACCACGCGCGGCGGCCGCGGCGCGCGCCGTTTGTTCGTCGGTTTCTTCGTCTGTCATTCCAGATAGCTTATCGTCTTCTGTTTCAATCCCAGGCCGTTCTGGCCCAGACCGTTCTGGCCCAGGCTTTTCAGACTCGTTTTCGGAATTATCTTCTTTCCCATCAGTCACCGTCGCCGCTTCTTTGGTCCGTTCCTCTAGCGTCTCCGCCACATCAGGCATTGGCGGCGCCGTCAGCAAACGAATTTCTTCCACTGAAACACCGCAGGCGGCATCCTCAAGTGGCGGAGGGGATAGCCGGGCAAATTCCATATATTCACGCACCAGCTTCGCCCAGCCCTGCCGGTTGAAATGAAACTCTCCCTCAGCGCCGGGGCGCGGATCACGAGGCGCGGCGGCGGCGCGTTGAAGCCAAACCTTACCGCTTTCGGCGTCTTTCAGACCGGTTACAGCATCCGCCATCAGCGCATACTCAAAGGCTGTTGGCGATGTGGCCAATAACGGCTCCAGCTTCGTCACCGCACTCGCCCACTCTTCCAACAGAATATGCGCTTGCGCTGTTAGCAATGCCGCCTCCCGCGAAGACGGGTTTTTAGCCGCAAGCTTTTGCAATCGCTCAGCGCGTTTTGCCGCCTCATCTTCTTTATAAAGATCATTGTAAAACCGGACGAGACCGGGATGCGGAGCCGTGGCAAAAGCGCTCTCGACTACCTTTGCCGCCTTGCCGGGTTTGCCTTGTTCGGCGTAAATTTTAGCCGCCAATATAACCGCAGGCGTAAAGGTTGAGGATTTTTTCAGGGCTGCTTCAACATCAACAAGCGCTGTTTTTTCATCATCGCTATCATGGGCTGCATAGGCGCTCGCAGACAGCAGGACTGCATTAGCGCGATCAGCTTTTTCAGCCGAGATCACATTGTTGCGCCGCCCCTGCTCGATCGCCGCACGCACATCACCCCACGCGCCGCGCTCCAAGCCGAGCTCGATGACAGACTCAAACGCCCAACTGGCGTTCGATCGCAACCGGAACGCACGCTCCGCATAATCGCGCGCCGCCACGGCGTCATTTTGAGATTTGGCTTGCAGATAGAGCCCTTTCAGGCCCAGGAACTCTGTTTCCGGCGCCTTGAGCATCGCGGTGTAACTGGCTTTTGCCGCTTCATCATTCCCGTTCAATTGCGCTGCTTGCGCG
>BQJH01000085.1 GCA_021604605.1 Hyphococcus sp. | reverse complement strand
CCCGCTTCGAGGGCGGCGCGCGCCATAGCATTACCCATTGGCGTTCGCACATCGGTAACCAGGATGCGCCGATGCTTCGGGTCACAGGTCAATTCTCTAAGCGCTTTATCATCGGCCATATTTATAGTGTCCTCTGCAGGCAAAGCGAATAAAACACCCTGACCCGACTTATCTGTCCGCGCAAAAATTCGAACGCTTCCTGTTTCCGCTGCATCGGCATGAATAAACGCAACAACGACAGGTCCGCCCGATAGTTTAACCGCACCAAGACGCAATGGCATCCGGTCTCGGAAATATGAGTTTGTACTGGCGTGAACCACCGTATCCGCCAACAACTCACCGTCTGGCGGAAGCAGTCGCCACTCAAGCTCGTCAGACCAGCACGAAGCGCAGGCGTCTCGCGGCGGATAGGCAACCGTTCCGCATTCTTTGCAATGCTGTAACCGGAATTCCCCTCGGGCTGCATAAGCCGTGAACGTCAATCCGGCGCGACTTCTCGCCATGGGCGGCGGTGTCGGAACGCGTGTCCGGCGTGTTGGGTGTTTCTTGGGCGGCGGTGAAAGCGCGTCAACCATGAGCCCCCCCACTTGCGAGTATAGCCGCGCCAGTGCAGAGACCACGATCATAGTTAATCATGCCGAAGCCGGAAACAGCCGCAATTTTCGCATCTTTAACTTGTGCGCCAAGCGCTGCGCCATTGAGCTGCCTGATCGCTTCAACAAGGCCGATAAAGCCACCAGCGGCGCCGGCCTGCCCGACAGACAGCTGCCCGCCAGATGTATTGTGGGGAAATGATCCGTTTACGGTCAATTCATGAGACTGTACAAAATCTTTCGCTTCGCCTTTACGGCAAAATCCAAGATCTTCAATCTGCATCATCGAAATAACCGGATAATCATCATAGGTCTGCAAAAGATCGACATCACCAGGCTTAATACCCGCCATCGCCCAAAGCTCATCATGGTCAAGCGCCCACCCACCACGATGTTGTATTGGATCATCGGGAAAAGCGTTGTGACGTTCAATAGCAGATAAAATATTCACATAAGCAAGGCCTTGCGCTTGTGCCATTTCTTCGCGCATCACAAGAAAGCCTTCCGCACCCGCACATGGCATTACACAGTCAAATAAATGAATTGGATCGGCAATCGGACGTGCATCCATATATTGCTCTAGGGATAGAGGCTTTTTCATCAATGCATGAGGAAAGTGCAATGCGTTCTCGCGTTGCGCGACACAAAGCTTGCCAAAATCTTCGCGGGCGGCGCCATACATATTCATATAGTTGCGCGTTAAGAGAGCAAAGCTGCCATTAGGCCCCGCAGAACCGTAAGGATAGGATGCATCCTGTGAGAAACGGCTAAAGCTTCCAAGCATGTTGCGAAAGGAATTGACGTGATTTGTGTCCCCGCCAATACAAGCGACAACTTCCGCATCTCCACTTTGTACAGCGCGCGCCGCTCGTCTTAAGGCGACGACACCCGCAGCACCGCCCATGGGAATATGATCAAGCCACCGGGGCGACAAGCCAAAATGTTGTGTTAAAGCTACCGCTGTATCCGGCGCCAGGGAAAAAGAGGCAACACAAAAACCATCTATATCATTTGCCGACAGGTTTGATGCATCACTCAGCCCCCTTAACGCGCGACCGATCCACCAATGGGCGGATTCCACCGAGTATCGCTGATAGGGAACCGTTACCGGCGCCGCGAGAACGACGCCATCATAGGATTGTCGTTTCCTCGCTCCCGTCATCAACCAGCCTTCTTCGATTTCTTAAACGGCCCATAATTGAACACATCGCCGCGCTCAACCAAATCACGTGCAATAATTTTGGCGTCACCGCGTTTTACTTTTTCTGAAGCTGTCATGGGGATCTTATCTACAAACGCGATATAAGCCGGCGCTTTAAAATAGACGAGATTTTCCATTGCATAATCGAAAATAGATCGCGCCAACTCTTCGCCCACTTCACCATTTGGAACAATAAGAGCCGCTACCTCATCACCGCGAATCTCATCCGGCACAGGAACGACAACACAGTTCGCGGCGCCGTCATGGCGCATCAATACACTTTCAACTTCAATCGCAGCTATGTTTTCTCCGCTGCGGCGAATGACATTTTTACGACGGTCGACAAAATAAAAGTAACCGTTTTCATCAACCCGCACCACATCGCCCGTATGAAACCAGCCACCCGCCCAAGCTTCTTGTGTCGCGTTTTCATCTTTATAATACTCACTGAAGAAAAACTGGCGGGGATTATCACCGCGCCGGCGCACTAATAACTCACCCGGCACATCACCAGAGACATCGCCGCCCTCTTCATCAATCAGCTTCCACTCAAGACCGTCCGGCGCCTTCCCGAAGCACCGCGTCCCAACATGACGCGGTTCTGTAGATGCGGTGATCCAGGCGCCAGCGCCCGTTTCCGTCATCGCCCAAGCCTCAATCAGCTTTATGCCGAAACGCTTTTCAAATCGCTCGTGGTGGCGCGGATCACACCCGGCGCCAAATGCAAACTTGATCTGCTCGCTAAATTCATCCTCAGAATTTTCCGGTGCGTTCAACAACATCGCCGGCATAACCCCAAGATAATGCATGATGCTCGCACGGGACTCGCGCAATGTATTCCACCAGGTTTTAGGATGAAACCGATCAAGCTGGACAAGGCAGGCGCCATTCTGCATTGCCGCCATAAACGAACACGCCAGCGCATTCATATGAGTTACGGGTAAGGGCGTGATAATACGCTCCTTCCCCGGTTCAAATACACAGTGCCCGCCAAGATTTGTATATATATCGCCAATAGCGCGAAAATATTCATTTGAAAGAATACACCCCTTTGGCTGACCTGTGGTGCCAGATGTGTAAAGAATTGCCGCTTCACGGGTGGCTGGATCATCCGAAGCGACCACACTTTTATTTATCGGCGCAGCCTGATCGAGGTCATCCGGTACAACAACTGCGCAAGGCGAGATAGATTTCAATTGCTCCACAAGTGATGGATCAGCAACAACAAGATCTGCTTCGCTATGCTCAAGTTGGTAGCGCAATTCCTCCGCCGCCATGGCCGTGTTCAACGGTTGTATTGATGCGCCTAGCGCATTGATCGCTAAAAAATGAAGAAAAAACGCCGGGCGGTTTTCAAAAGCAAGACCAATGCGCACGCCCGCACCTACCTTTAGGGCGGCGTATTTTTGTTTTAGCTCAGCAACAATAGCGGCAGCTTCGCCATAGGAGTAATCAGCAACGTCAAGATTATAAACTTTAGCCGTCTCACTTGGCGTATAGAGAAAAGTCTTGTCAGAATATTCTCGCGACGTCTCATCAAAAAGATCGAATACACTCACCCCACTCATGACGCCCTCGCTTTTTCCGGCACATCTACATAAGGTGATCGCTGAAGATTATTGCGCACTCGCTTTAAAATATCGGTCATGGCTTTTACTTCAGCCCCCGTCACCCCTTCAAAAGCGCGCTCATAAACCCGTTGTCCAATTTCCTGCACTTGTCGAAGCGCCTTTACCGCCTTCGGCGTCATGGTGACTTCAACAAAACGACGGTCACCCGCAAGAGTCGTGCGTTTTACAAGCCCATCTTCTTCCATACGAATTAACATGCGCGTGACTGTCGGCATTTTAGTAACGGAGCGGCGCGCAAGATCGCCAACGGAGCTCGGGCTCTTGTCAAAAAGCAACATCAAGATGCGCCACTCCATAGTTGTTAAGCCAAAAGATTTTAGCGCCGCTGCCATTTCGGCATTATAAACAGACGAAGCACGCACAAGATTATAGAGAACATAATCATCAAGAACGAATCCAGTATCCGCTGGCCCCTTTTTGTTTTTTATTGTTCGCTTTTGCGCCATAATCATTCTGCCGCTTGCAAATTTGATGAGAGTTGAGATAGCGCCGTCTCAAGCGCCGCGCCATGCTCATCTTTAAGGGCGGCATTGCGCAAAGCCGAAAGAGCCTGACCGGGGTTGGGCTGCACCGCAATATCTTCAACGCGCGCCATAATCCGGTTGTAGTTAGCCAGACTGCGTTGATGTGTTTCGCCATACCCCTTTATCAGCCTTTGCATCGCCGCAATCTCGCAAGCAAAATCATACTCATGCGGCGCGTATTGCCGGAGCCAGTCGCCCCACTGACGAACACGGGTTTGCTCCAGCGCAAACCGAAATGATCCACGGCGCATAAAGTGTAAATTGGCAATCATACGCAGTAGAAAAAATCCGCGAAGCTTTGTTGTCGGAACGCGTCGCCCACCCCCAAGCAAGGCGGACATCACTTTACGGCGGGTCTTCCCTTTCAATATACCCCGCGCCAGAAATGGCGGTAACAAATCACACACTTCTTCAACACGCGGATGCATATATTCTGAAACATCGACGATTTGACCTTCCTCAGCTCTCACATCTTCTCGAAAACGATCAAACCGGCTGGCGCGGGTTTTTAGATCAGCAACACGAACGACATCATCATAGCTCATCCATAAAGCCAGATGCTTTGCAGCATCTTTCGTCAGCCTATATGACCGACCGGCGCCATGCTCTTTATCGACCGCGTGAATCTCGCTCAGCGTATCAAGATATTCGTATCCATAGCGAACATCCTGATAGTCAACACATCGCATCAGTCCTTCACGAATTACATCATGTGTTTCCGGTGGGAAGTCTGTTTTCATCCGCTCTAGTAAAGGCACAACAGCCGGTGCTGGCAGCGTGGCGCCGTTGATCGTATCAGTTTCTACTCGTTGTGGTGCTTGCTGGTGTGTGTTTACTTGACCCTGCGCCGATGCAATCTCGTAACCACTGGCAAAACCTCGCAGATTAGCCGCAACAGCGCGGCCACCTGCTTTTATAGTCTCTTCAAAAACCTCGCGCCCGATGGGCAAAGCCCCTGATCCTGCCAGTGCGCCAAAGAGCACCGCACTAATAACCGCGCCCGCTTCGGCGGCAGCTTGCGCCATGTCCGCCTCGATGAACCGGCCCGCTGCTTCTTGAGCAGCTTCACGGATAGGCGTAACTTCCTGACGCCCATCTCCCATGATGATTTTTTCGGCGATGGCGTAATCACGGTGTGAGGATGCAATCAACGTCGTCTGTTTGGAAACGAGCTGACGCATGATGGCGCGGCCAGCTTCCATAAACTCTGCGGCCACGACGATATCCACATCGCCTGATGCAGGCATCAACGCCAAGACTGGCGCCTTGCCTTTCTCATCTGCCGCAGACTTCGGGAACAGCTCAACATAATAAATCGTTGCGCCCGTGCGTTGCGCAACACCAGGAACAGAAGTTGATTGCGCGATATAGCCCGCCTGTTCTCCAAGCTTGACAATCCACCCGGAAAGGACGCCGCCGCCCTGCCCGCCCATGGCTGTTACGGCAATCTTGATCGCTTTGGCGGCGCTCATGTCGCATCCCCAAAAGAAACCTTCGCCCGACGACGCTCGGCGCCACGCTGAAAAGAACCAATAACTGCCCGCCGAACACCAGACATGAATTTATCCCACCAAGAGGGGTTATAAATTAGATCGGCGCGAAAAAATGAGGGACAAAGAACAGCAGAATGTGCGTTCTCACCGCAAACCCCGCAACCAACACAATCATTGTTGACCCAGGCAACAGGATCATCCTTCAATGGGTCAGGATTATCACGCAAGGTTAAAGATGGGCATCCTGAAATTCTAATACAGGCATGATCGCCGGTGCACGTATCAGGATCAACACCAAAACGCGGCCGAACAACCCGCTTACCGTTCGCAATCGCTTTGTTCCTGATCGGCTTTTCCCTGCGCTGTTTATTCAACATACATTCGGCTTGGGCGACGATCACCTTAGGACCGACCTCTTTGGTCGTCAGCGCCTCTTTTAAAACACTCTTCATCTCACCAATATTATAGGTGTGGACTTCTTTTAACCACGTTACGCCCATGCCGCGTACGGCTTTTGCAATCGGATTATTTGTGCTCTTTGATTTGTTAAAGGCGCGGGACGACAAGATATCTTGCCCACCGGTTGCCGCCGCATAACCATTATCAACAATAACAAGCACATTATCGTTCTTGTTAAAGACGGCGTTACCGACACCGCTGGTCAGGCCGTTATGCCAAAAGCCGCCATCGCCCATGATCGACACAGTACGTTTTTGCGCTTCTGTATTAAATGCTGAGGCCCCCGCCCAACCGAGACCATAGCCCATGGTTGTGTTGCCCACATCAAAAGGCGGCAGAATAGAAAACAGGTGACACCCAATATCACAACTCACATGGAAATCACCGACATCTTTTTGCACTTGCTTCATCGCAGAAAAAACTGGCCGCTCTGGACAGCCAGTACAAAACCCAGCCGGTCGCTGGGGAACAGTTTCTACAACGCCCTGCATCATATCCGGCGCTAATGATTTCGCGGTGACCGGTGAATGTTTGACAAGCTTAGGCTCATGCTTTTCAAAGAAAGTACGTACGCCTTCGCGCATCACATCCGCAGTGTACTCTCCCGCCTTCGGGAACACAGCCTTGCCCACCAGCTTGGTTTGAATATCACCGTTTCGCAAAATGGAATTAACAGCCTGTTCGAGATATTCCGGTTGCCCTTCCTCGATCATCAATACTGCTTTTTTATCGAGACAGAAGCCCTTCACCTCCTCATCAATCAAAGGATAGGTAACGTTGAGGCAATAAATCGGAATATGAGTTTCACCGTAAGCATTCGCCAGCCCCAAAAGCTCAAGCGCGCGAATTAGCGTGTTATAAAGCCCGCCTTGAACGATGATGCCGGCTTTGCCTTTATGGCCGCCTAAGAACTCATTTAGTTTGTGGGTTTTGATAAAGTCGATTGCTGCAGGCCAGCGGTTTTCTATCTTCTCAACTTCATGGACAAAATTCGATGGCGGCAATACCACCCGGCTGTAGTCTCGCGCCGGATTTTCCATAGCATCCGCAAGGGTATATTGCGGCGTTACATTATCCTTTGCCTCAAAGGATCCGTAAACGTGACAGGCCCGAATACGCAACTCAAGCATGACCGGCGTGTTTGATGCTTCGGAGAGTTGAAAACCTGTTTCAACAGAATTCACGATTGCCGATAAATTCGGACGCGGATCAAGTAACCACATCTGTGACTTCATGGCAAAGGCGTGAGAGCGCTCCTGCATGATCGAAGAGCCTTCGCCATAATCTTCACCGACGATGACGAGCGCCCCACCTTTCACGCCGCTGGACGCAAGCTGTGAGAGCGCGTCAGAAGCGACATTCGTGCCGACTGTAGATTTCCAGGTAACAGCGCCACGCAAGGGATAATTCACCGAGGCTGCAAGCATTGCCGCAGCAGAAGCTTCACTGGCGCTCGCTTCAAAATGAACTTTCAGCTCACCAAGAATGTCTTGGGCATCAGAAAGTACATCCATCAGATGAGAGATTGGCGCGCCCTGATAGCCGCCTACATAAGAAACGCCAGACTGCAAAAGAGCCTTTGTCACTGCGAGTATGCCTTCGCCGCGAAAAGTTTCCCCTGCGCCGATGCGTAAATCTTCTACTTCTTTTGCGAAGGACCGTTCAGCCATATTTTCTGCACTCTAAGGTTATTTTGAAACCGGCACATAATGCACTTGTCCCTAGTTCAATTTATTTTCATTTTCAATTGATTTTTGCTAAACCCGGTCATTAGCCTGAGCTTTAGCTATCTGTTTTTCAACATCGACAAGCCATAGTTAAGTGCGAATATTTTGGCGCAAACGCCACAAAATAACTGTTGGAGAATTTTGCTGACCACCGCCCAAACCTTTCAGGGTGAACGATTACCGCTTACTCGAAGCCACCAAACAGCAGTTTGGCAAAATCGCTTCTCTTGAAAAGCCGCATCAGAATTATCCACAAACAATACAGCCAATGCGTCATTTTTGACATAAAGCGCCAAATTATAGCATTTTATGCTAGATTTAGTGAAAAAATTTTGCACATGCAGCATCAGCTTGTTGCGTCGCAACATTTCATATTTTACCTTTGCTTGAGTCGCAATCACTCTCAAAGGGGCACATTAAGGCGTATACGGATATAAATATAGATATGCACAGATAAATCGCTTGTATTAACCTCGCCCCAAACAAAAAGACAAACTTTGACTACAACAATGACGCAGGGAGTTTTTGATCATCGAAAAGATGCTTAAATTTACGACGCATGGCCGTGAAATGCCTGAAAAGAGAATCGCACAGTTAAGAGCGAAAGATTTTGCAGAAATCTACGCAAAATTTTCTGGCGACAGCGCCTCCGCTCAAGCTGCACGTTGCAGCCAATGTGGTGTGCCTTTTTGTTCAAACCACTGCCCCCTAAGCAATGATATACCTGATTGGCTCCGTTTGGCGGCCGAAAATCGCTTGGAAGAAGCTTACGCCGTTTCTTCCGCTACTAATAATATGCCCGAAATCTGCGGGCGCATCTGTCCACAAGACAGGCTCTGCGAAGGAGCTTGCGTCATAGAGCAATCGGGACATGGCACCGTAACAATCGGGGCTGTCGAACAACATATAACTGAAACAGCCTGGAACAATGGCTGGATCAAACCCGTTCAACCTTCCATCGAACGCTCAGAGTCTGTTGGGATAATTGGGGCGGGGCCCGCCGGACTGGCTGCAGCAGAGGAATTACGAAAAAACGGGTTTCAAGTTGAAGTTTATGATCGTTATGATCGCGCAGGCGGGCTGTTAATTTATGGTATTCCTAATTTCAAACTGGAAAAAGATGTCGTCAACCGCCGTACTACTTTGCTACAGCAAAGCGGCGTTAAATTCACCCTCAACTTCGAAGTTGGGCGCGACGCAACACTTGATGAGCTGCGCACGAAACATAGCGCAGTATTAATAGCCACAGGCGTTTACAAAGCTCATGATCTCACTTGTCCGGGCACCGACAATAAGGATGCTCTTCCCGCCCTGGACTATTTGGTCGCCTCAAACCGCAAGGGATTAGGCGACGCTGTCAAAGATTTTGATAACGGAAGGCTTTGTGCTGAGGGCCGCCATGTTGTTGTCATCGGCGGCGGCGACACAGCGATGGATTGCGTCCGCACCGCTATCAGGCAAGGAGCAAAATCTGTCACTTGTCTTTACCGGCGTGACCGTGAGAACATGCCGGGCTCAGAACGCGAAGTAAAAAATGCAGAAGAAGAAGGCGTCATCTTTGAATGGTTGTCGGCGCCAAAGGCCATACTAGGTGATAGTGGCTCAGTCGCTGGTGTACTTGCAATCCGAATGGAACTTGGCGGTGCAGACAATAGCGGCAGACGCGCACCGCGTGAAATTGCCAATTCAGAATTCAACATCAGCGCTGACCTTGCGATCAAAGCCTTAGGCTTTGAACCTGAGGACACACCTCGTCTGTTTGGCGCTCCCGAACTGAAGGTCACAAAACGCGGCACAGTACGCACAAATCCCGCGACATTAGAAACCAGCCTTCCCGGTGTTTACGCAGCAGGCGATATTGTTCGCGGCGCATCACTCGTCGTTTGGGCCATCCATGACGGACGCACCGCCGCAGCCGCTATCACGCACAACATATTGCATAATCAAGCAGCGCCGCTCGCTGCTGAATAAAAACGTATGGACAAACAGAACAGTTTCATGAACGACATTCTCTCCACATATAATGCGCGCCGCAGTGCGTTAATAAATGCTAATGCGTACGATCCATCGTCAGAACGCGACGCATGCGGTGTTGGTCTTGTCGCCGCACTGGATGGAAAGCCGCGCCGCGAAACCGTTGATATGGCAATCGACGCCTTAAAAGCTGTGTGGCACCGCGGCGCTGTCGATGCTGACGGTAGAACGGGCGACGGCGCCGGAATTCGCCTTGATGCGCCGCAAGAATTATTCAAAG
This sequence comes from Hyphococcus sp., assembly GCA_021604605.1. Lineage (GTDB taxonomy): Bacteria > Pseudomonadota > Alphaproteobacteria > Caulobacterales > Parvularculaceae > Hyphococcus. The sequence continues at coordinate 569 of BQJH01000085.1, read as the reverse complement.
AATTTGTTGAACGTACCGGGCATCGTGCTGGCGCAGAAGATGTCTGCGTTGGCATGATCTTTCTCCCCAGAGCAAATTTTGCTGCGCAAGATGCTGCGCGCACGCTTGTGGAAACCGAGATATTAAAAAAAGAGTTTTATATTTATGGTTGGCGGCAGGTTCCAGTCCGGGCCCACTGTCTGGGTGACAAGGCCAACGCTACTCGGCCAGAAATTGAACAGATATTATTCTATGATCCAAAGCATCGCTCACAGGAAGAACTTGATCGTCTTCTCTACATCGTTCGTCGCCGCATTGAAAAACGCGCACTCGAAACAGGGTTGCATGACCTCTATATCTGCTCCCTTTCATCGAAAGATGTTGTGTATAAGGGAATGTTTTTAGCTCAGGAAATTGATAATTTTTATCCCGACCTGAAAAATCAGAAATTTGTGTCGCGCATTGCGATTTTCCATCAACGTTACTCAACCAATACGTTTCCTGAATGGCGGCTTGCACAACCCTTTCGGATGCTTGCCCATAATGGCGAGATCAATACGCTTAAAGGCAATATCAACTGGATGAAAAGC
>BQJH01000084.1 GCA_021604605.1 Hyphococcus sp. | reverse complement strand
CTCCACCCCTGAAAAGCCCGGCGCGGTTGCGGATGAGTCAAAATCAACTTTGGTTTCAGCAAGATCGCTGTGCGCTTGATTTCATCAGCGCCAATGCGCTCTTCCAGCCCAAGAATTTCCTGCCGCGCAAGGATAACCCCTTTAATCACCCAATAAAGCGAGCCGCCATTCAGTAACTCTTCTTCGCGCCTCGGCCGCATCCGTGTGACATGATCATGAACCCGCCCTAATCCGGCTTCTTTATTCGCACGCGATCGACGCTTAATCCAATCCTCTTGATCGGCGACACTTTGCGCGCCCACACATAGCTTCACGATATGGATCGTCATCGGCTTAAACGAGATTGCAGGCGACGAGCCCTCATTCAGCGGTGCGTAATCTGGCGAGGTCTTGCGCCCGCTGTCTTTTCAGGTCGTGACGGGCAGAACGCTTCACCAATATATAGAGAATGAAATAACACATCGCGGCGCCAATAGCTGAGAGCCACATAGGCAAGTTCTCAAAGATCGCCGAGAACCGGTCATAGCTGAGACCCATGGCTTCTGCGACGCCCGGCGCTTCCTGACCGAGCAGCAAGATGACGCCAACGCCGGTTAAAGCAAACGCCAACAGGCCCGCAAGAACAGCGCCGACAGTCACGCCCATATCAGCATGCTCTTCGGCTTTGGAAATAATCATCTTGGTCGGCTCGTTCGACAACGCTTGTGTCGCGGCAAAGAGCGCGCGCGTACGCGCCGCTTTTTCTTCAGGCGATAAGGAGCGTTTGGATTCTTCTTTCAGATTATCGAAATTGGCCAGCGGTTTGGCGCCGAGGACTTTGTCGGACACAAATTCCGGCTCGCATTCCGCCGCCGGATAAACATCCGATGTCGGCACCACAAGAGACGCGTCCGTTGGCATCAGGAATAAAGACTTCTCGGCTGCGCGCCGGCGCACAAGACCGTCTAAGGTCACAAGCTCATTATTAACGTGGGCCTTGGTCCACATTTCAAAGGAATTTGCGGCGCCAATTTTGTCGCCCGCATTCAATTTGCGCAAAACAGTAGAGTTCTTCCAATTGTCTTCGCCGATATTGAAGATCAGGGAGACAAGCGCATCATGTTCATTCTGATTAAGCGGCGCCCGGACAGTATCCCCAATCAATTGCTCAATCGGCCCCACATCCTCCTTGAGCAAACGCTCAGCATCCCCCTCAGTCACGCTCATGCCGTGGCGAGCGCTACCTGTATGGCCATAACCGACAGTCCACTGTTCACTCGGTGCATAATGCGCCGACATCCGCAGACCCTCGTAGCCTTTGATCAGATTTAGACCGGTGTCTCCCGTCCGCATCAGACCCATACCCCTCTCGTCTATACCCGGCGGAACACCGCCTACTACACATGTACGATGCGCCCTTATCCCTACCCTTGGACGCAGCATTAACCTTTATTTAGCACGGTCAGACCGCCTTGGGTAGACAATCACCGTCAGAGCCGCCTCTGCCTCAGATATTGTGTCAAATCTGCACAGAGGGTCATTTCTAGACAGATTCGAGACAGCTTATGAGAGAATTTAGCGCCCCGACACACCTTCCCTAACCTGATTTAGCGCCCATAAGCTGCTGAATTTCTGGCATATTTTACCCCCAGGATGACCTTTCCAACTTGGCACAAGACTTGGGAGACTGAGGAGCGCATATATTGCCTACCCTGGGCAGATGCGTCGTGATCGCCACCAGGCGATCCGAAGAGTTTTTTGGGGAGATGAGGTTCATTATGATGGGCAACGGCTTAGCCAATATTGTCGCCGCCTTGATTGTCGCATTGGCGATTATCTGGACAGGTGGTTTTGGGGACCGCCGCAGCGGGCCGCAAGAAGAAGATTTTGACGCGTGGTATGCACGGGCCGTCGGCGATATTCGCAACGACATCGTCGTCAATTGTGGATGTTGCGGCGAAGAAGAAGGCCAGCGGAGGGCCGCCTCCAAGGCTTTTTAGCACCCCGCCCCGTTCCACAACGGCTTGCCGGATATAATCCAGCGCCACCAGTGGTAACCGGGCGGGTTCCGTCAACACCGTCTTCTGTGACGCCGCCTGTCGTGACAGGTCCGCCGCCAATAACAAACCCGCCGGTGATTTTTCCGCCAGTGGTTGGGCCGCCGCCAATTATCGTGCCGCCGGTTATCATTCCACCCGGCCCGCCGGTTTGCGACGATGATCCGGAAACTGACATTCCTGATTGTGATGATCCGGAACCACCCGTGGAGCCGCCGGTAGATCCACCGGAACCGCCGACGGAAGTTCCTGAACCGGGAACACTTATCCTGCTCTTCACCGGCGCGCTGATGTTCTGGTATTTTCGCAGGAAACAAACAGCCTAATCAAAAACAGCGGGATCAAATCCCGCTGTTTTTTTGCCCGCACTCAAGCCCCGGAAACTAAAGCGCCGTTTTCAAGAACATGATCAAGCATGAGGTCTATGTCATTCCTGTTGGTGCGATGGTTTGAAATCGCAATTCGAATGGCAAACTTTCCATCGAAAATCAGTGAAGAAGGCACGGCAACACCATCACTATTTAGACGCCTTACCAGCTCTGTATTTATCTTGTTCAGTTCTTCATTCGTCTTGCCCACAGCAAGATATCGAAAATTAACAACATTGAGAGAGGTCGGCGCCAACAGCTCAAGGTTTGGCGATTGTTCAATGCGCCGCGTGAGATAGTCCGCGCAATCAATATTGTGGTCTATAGCCTTAGCAAATGATGACAGACCCTCGCTTTTTAAAGAAAACCAGAACTTCAGCGCTTTAAAGCCACGGGACAATTGGATGGTGTAATCACACAAGTCTTTCGAAACATTCCGAAGCGTGCCCTCAATCTGATCAAGATAATTGGCGCTGACTTGCAATGATCGGCGGTGCTTTACAGCGCTGCGCACCAGCACACAGCCAATATCATAGGACTGATACATCCATTTGTGCATGTCGAAGACAAGCGAGTCTGCATACTCAAGTCCGCGGACATTATCCTTTTTCGTTTCGGAAAGGATCGCCCAAACACCAAAAGCGCCATCAACATGCAGCCAGATATTTTCTTTTTTGCATATCGCGCCTATGGCTTCGAGATCATCAAAGGCGCCCGTTCCAACCGTCCCTACAGTCGCAATGACGGCAATGGGTTTTCGGCCTTGTTGCAGATCATTTTTTATTTGGTCAGCAAGAAGATCAGGCTTCATCTGAAACTGATCATCTGATGCAATCGTTTGAATATGATCACTGCCAAACCCCATAATCTCGATTGCTTTTCGAGAACTGTCGTGAGTTTGATCACAAAGATAGAAGACCGGATCGGCGTCAATGCCGTAAAGCCCCTTTTGTTTGCCAACTTCTCCAAGCACTGAATGCCTGGCTGCGACGAGCGCAATCAACGTACTTTCAGAAACCCCGGTTGTAAGAACACCGCTCGCTTCATCATCGAACCCAAAGAGACTTTTAATCCAGTCGATAATTTGAATTTCAGTCAGTCGCGCCGATTCATCAAAAATCGTTGGAACGCCATTGACGAACGCGGCTAACCAATCCCCCACCATGGATGATGGCGCGCCGCTGCCGACAACCCAGCCCCAAAACCGCGGATGGATATTACCTGCGATATGAGGAAGGATGTTCGTCTTGAATTCTTCATATGTCGCATCCACCCCCTTTCCCTCTACAGGAATATCGGATCGGAAGGCGTCATAAACATCCGGCGTTGGCCTCGTCCAAACTCTTTTCTGCCGAATGTCTTTTAAGTGTGTCGTCACATCATCAGACAGTTCATGAAGAAAAGATCGAAACTCTTCCCAGTTTGCCGGGTCCAGTAAATTATCGTCGAGTTGTTGGGGTTCCGTCTCGGATGGGCTCGTCATGTTCAATTCCTCATGGCGATTAAAGTGAGAGCTCAGCGACACTTATGGCCACTGATTGGCGTTCTCTTCGAAATCAGACCGGGCTGGGCGGCAGACGCAAATGCCATGCCCCGTTGGCGTGCGCATCACGACCCAACGACGACCTTTCCGCTCACGCTCTGCTCCAAGGGCAGTCAGGCGTGCGACTTCAGCCTCAATGTCGTCTGTTTCAAGATCGATGTGGACGCGCGGTTCGTGCTTTACTTGCTGCACGTTGATTTGCACTTCATCTGGTGGAGCGATGAGGTGAAAATGATCTTCGTGAGCCTTTGGCCGATACCCAAGAACACGCGCCCAAAAATTCGCCGCCTCCTCCAAGTCATCAGTCAGGCAATCAATTGTAATCTCTCCAAGCCGACTTCTATGCATAGCGACCTCGTAGATCGGGCGGCATGAATTTGAGCAACGCCGCATCGATTAGGGGATACAATACCATATCCGCCTATTATTCGTTGTATTAACAGTTAACTCGAATATACTACGACGTAATAAGATTTTCTACGAAATAGAATTCTATCGCGAGACCCGATGACCAAACTTGACCGAATTGATTTCGAAATATTACAAGCATTGCAGAAGAATGCGCGGATTTCGAATAAAGAGCTTGCCGCGATCATCGGGCTGGCGCCTTCAAGCTGTCACGAGCGATTAAAACGCTTAAATAGTGAAGGCGTTTTTCGCGGCGTTCATTTAGATGTTGATCCTGCACTCCTGGGCTATGACCTCAAAGCAATTTTGATGATGGAAGTTGCACATGAGAGCCATGACGTTGATCAGTTTATGAGCGAAGTGGAAGACATTCCCGAAGTGATCGACATCGCCCTCATCACGGGGCGCTACGATCTCATTGTTCATGTTGTTGTTCGCGACACAAACCATCTGAAAAATTTAGCGATGGCGAAGTTCTCCAACCGTCCCGAGATCAAGAGACTGGAAACATCCATCATTTATGAATCGCGAAGAACCTATCATCTGCCAATGATTGAGGAAGCGGCGCCGGCTTAACTATCTATAATAAGATAACACCCGCTAACCCGAGGAAGACGAAGAAGCCAACAATATCTGTCACGGTCGTCACAAATACGGCGGACGAAACGGCAGGGTCAGCACCCGCTCGCTGCAACCCGATAGGAACAACGATCCCCGCGATCCCCGCGCACAGCAAGTTGATGATCATCGCAATGGCGACAACCACACCAAGCTGCACGGCTTCTTCCTGACCGCCCCAACCAGCCGCGCCATACCAGACCCCGGCCAGCACGCCCATAATCGCCGCAAAGATAAAACCATTAAGCAACCCCACAGTTGCTTCGCGATAGATGATCCGCATGGCGTTAGAAGCGGTTAAGTCTTTTGTCGCCAAAGAGCGCACGGCAACGGTCAAGGTTTGTGTGCCGGCATTTCCGCCCATGCTGGCGACAATCGGCATCAAAATCGCTAGGGCGACAACCTTTTCGATGGCGGCGTCAAAGAACGCGATCACCAATGACGCCAAAATCGCCGTACCAAGATTAACCGCCAACCAGGAAAAACGTGAGCGCACTGTTTCAAAAACTGTGTCGGAAAGGCCAGTGTCAGATTCAACACCACCCAGTGCGAGCATGTCTTCCTGTGATTCCTCGCGCACCATCTCAACAACGTCGTCAACGGTGATCATGCCGACCAGACGGTGATCGCCATCAACCACCGGCGCCGAAATCAGATTATATTGCTCGAAGAGGTAAGCGACTTCTTCCTGATCCATCGTCACCGGGATCTGGCGCATCATCTGACCCGACATGATATCTTCGATCTTTGTATCGCGGGGGCATTTCAACAATGTCGATAAAGGTACTTCCCCGATCGGCGTGAAAGACGGGTCAACCACAAAAACTTCAAAGAAACGGTCTGGCAAGTCTTCTGTCGAGCGAAGACGATCAATGATCTGACCGACAGTCCAATAACCGGGCGCTGCAAAAAACTCCCGCTGCATGACGCGGCCGGCTGTGTCCTCCTCGTAATCAAGAGCGGCCCGCAGAGCGAGCCGATCTTCAAGGGGGACTTCCGCCAGAATCTCGGCGCGTTTTTCTTCGTTGAGATCTTCCAGAACGAAGGCGGCGTCATCGGTATCGAGTTCAGCAACCGCTTCGGCGACCTGCTCTGGCCCCATGGCCTCGACAACGCTTTCGCGCAGATCGTCGTCCAACTCTGCCAGCACGTCCGGCGCAATAGCGCCGCTTTGCATTTCGATAAGGGCGGCGCGCTCTTCTTCGCGCAAGAGACCGATTAAGTCAGCAATATCGGCCGGGTGAAGGTCTTTGGTTAGAAACTCAAACCCTAGCTCGTCTCGCTCATCAATGACCTTGGAAATAGACCGGACAAATTCCGGCGTGAGCGTCTGGTCATCGGCAAATTGTGCGTCTTCAGCATCAACGCCGAGCTGATCCGCATCAGGATCGTCAGCCGGTTTCTCTATAAGGTCAGAAGGCGTATTTTCGGTCATAAAACACCCCTTCTTTTCAGCGTTTCTTCCTAAATGATGATGGGCTGAGGGTTAAGCCAGCCCCCCATTCAATGCAAGCGGCGGAGCTAATTTCGAGTAGAATTATTCGCGGAAATTGAAAATCCCGCTGAGGATAATCGCCTGTGTGATCGCCCAGAGAACAACCGTAATTTTTGTTGTCAGCCATGCCTTGGATTTCAACTCCGGCTTTACCGGCGCGCCGGGGTCTGCGCCTTTGACGCCGTCATCTTCGCCTTCCCAACGCCCTTCGACGCCTTTGGGTAGGACGGCCAGAAAGACGACCCACCACCAGATCAGGAAAATAACGATAGCGCCTGCCGGGTTCATGAGCCTAACCGATGAATTTGCGTTTGGATAACAGGGCGCTTGCCCCACACGTCATCAAGAAAAATACGCACGGCGCGCTTCACAGCCAGTTCAACAGCTTCATCATCTTTGCGTTTCTTCACTGGCATATCCAACAGCGCCGTTTCAATTTCATCACTAATATCATGAAACCCCTGCGCATTAAACTGATCATCAACCACCATCCCCTGCCCCGAAACAGCGACATCACTGATGAGGTTATGTTTCTTATCAAATACAACCGACACGCAAATAACGCCCGCCAGTGAGAGCTTCCGGCGTTCTTTCATGGGCGCGGCGCCTTCAGGCATCAGGACATCGCCATCAAGATAAATCCGGCCCGCCGGAACTTCCTCAATAACTTCAGGCCCATCTGGCGCCAATCGGATGAGATCGCCATTGCGCGGCGCCAGCGCTTCATCAACGCCAAGCTCGTAAGCAAACTCTGCATGCTCCTCGAGGTGACGCGCCTCGCCGTGAACCGGAATAGATATTGTCGGGCGCGCCCACCCATACATCGCCTTTAACTCATCACGACAAGGGTGGCCGGAAACATGAATGAATTCATCCTTCTCGGTGATAATTTTGACCCCGCGATCAACCAGCTCATTTTGCAGATTGTAAATCTCACGCTCATTGCCGGGAATGATTTTCGATGAAAAGATCACCGTGTCACCCTCGCTTAAAACTAAATCACGATGATCGTCACGGGCGATCCGCGCCAACGCTGCACGGGGTTCACCCTGGCTGCCAGTACAAAGATAGAGCACGTGGCGGCGAGGCAGATGGCCTGCATCTTTCGGTTCAACAAAAGAAAGGTGCTCGGGCAGTAACCCTGTCTCTCTTGCCGCCTCAACAATACGCAACATCGAACGGCCGAGTAAGCACACACTGCGGTCCGCTGCGGCGGCGGCCTCACAGATCGAGACAACGCGCGATAGGTTGGACGCAAATGTCGTAACAGCGACACGGCCTTCCTGTTTCGCAATCAGCTTGGTCAGGGATTTGCGAACATCACCCTCTGAGCCGGACTCACCGGAAGATAAAACATTCGTAGAATCGCAGACCATGGCGAGCAGCCCATCATCACCAAGTTTTGTAATGGTCTTGGAGTCAGCGACGGGGCCAAGCGTTGGTGTCGCGTCCAGCTTCCAATCGCCAGTATGGAGAACGGTTCCAAGCTCGGTGCGCAGAATCACGCCGCTTGGCTCAGGAATGGAGTGAGTGAGCGTTACATATTCAATATCAAACGGGCCAAGCTCAAACCGCTCATTCATACCGATAATGTTTAGTTCAACATTCCCCGCACCTTGTTCCGCGAGCTTGCGGCTGACGAGAGCCGCCGTAAATGGCGTCGCATAAACCGGACAGCCCAGCATTGGCGCCAAAAGCGCCACCGCACCAATGTGATCCTCATGCCCATGGGTCAGTAACAACCCATGCAGCGCTTCTTTTTCTTCCAGAATATAGGATGGGTCCGGGCAAATCAGATCAACACCGGGTGTTGAAAGGTTGCCGAACATGACCCCGCAATCAATCATCAGCCATTGACGATTTGCAGGCGTACCCACCCCGTACAAATTCATGTTCATGCCGATCTCACCCGAGCCGCCAAGGGGGAGAAAGACCAGTTCTTTTTTCGCCATTTAAGGAGTTTCTTTCTGCGCTTTCACACGCCGGTGAATTTCTAACAGACCGCGGATTGTCAAATCGGCGTCAAATATATCGACCGCCTCTGTCGCCCCGGCAAAGAGAGAAGCAATGCCGCCTGTGGCGACAACTTTAATAGGCTTTGAGTATTCTGATTTTATTTTTTCAATCAGCCCTTCGATCAAACTGATATAGCCCCAGAAAACACCCGTCTGCATGGCGCCGACCGTATCTGTTCCAATAATTTTCTTTGGCCTTTCAATCGCCACGCGCGGCAGACGTGCTGCCGCTTCATGTAAAGCCTGCATGGAAAGGTTGATGCCCGGCGCAATCACCCCGCCCTCAAAGGCGCCGTCCGCGCCGACAATATCAAAGTTCGTCGCTGTGCCGCTATCAACAACAATCAACGGCCCGCCATGTTCAACATAAGCACCCACCGCATTCACCAGCCTGTCGGCGCCCGCTTCCGACGGCTTCGGGATGCGTACGGCGACGCCCGGAATATTATCTGAGGCGACAACAAACGGTTCACAATTTAAGTACCGCCGTGAGAGATTGCGGAAATGAAACAAAGACTGCGGCACCACATTGGAGATGACGCAATCGGTGACGTCGCTCAGCTTGTAGTTTTCCATCGCCATGAGTTGCGAAAGCCAAACCGCATACTCATCGGCTGTGCGCGTTGATGATGTAGACGTTCGCCAGACAGCCGCTGTCTCTTTCCCGTCAAATAACGCGATCACAGAGTTCGTATTACCAACATCAATCGCTAACAGCATAAGTGCGCCTTAGTTCTTCTTTTCAAAAAATACATCGCCAGCACTGATGATCCGCTTTTCTGAGCCGATCTGCAACATGAGTGCGCCTGTTTCATCAATCCCCTCAAACGTACCGGAAAGCTCTTCATTAGGCAGCCGGACCGTCAGAGCCCCGCCTATGCCCGCCGCCCGCTCAAGCCAGAAGATACGAATACGATCAAAGCCGTTCTTCAGCCAGACATCATAGTAAACCCAGAAATGGTGATCGATCCGCTCTGCAAGGGCCTCAGGCGATGGCGCTGTGGCGGCAAAATCAACCAACCTGGCTGTTGGATAAAGCAACCCTTGAGGGGCCGAGACGATGTTAACGCCAACACCAATCGCGACGACGGGCCCGCCAGTCTGATCGATCCGCTCCAGTAAAAGCCCAGCCGCTTTGCCTCCTTCGATCAAAATGTCATTCGGCCACTTTAAAGTGAGCTTTTCCGGCGCCTTGATGACTTCATCGAGGGCGGAAGCTACCCCAAGAGCTATCACAAAAGACAGCTGACCCAGCCGCTCACCCGGCGCTTCCGGTGAAAAGACCAAGGTGCCAGCAAAGTCACCAGTCGCCTGCTCCCATGACCGATTACGCCGACCGTAACCCGCCGTTTGGTGTTTCGCGATAATCCATTGTTTCGGCTGAAGGCCGGCTTTCAAGCGTCGTCGCGCTTCCAGACTTGTAGAGTCCAGCGTTTCAAAAATATCGACCGTCGCGCCGGAGGGAAATCGCACCACGTCTTAAAAAAGTGACGCAGCAGCGCGCTCAGCCGTTTCACGCAAGGGGCCGATAAAGACCGTCAGCAGCGGGAACACTAAAATAGCTGACCCCCATGCCGCAAAGCGCAATACTGGCCCTGTATCGCGTTCAAAGGCAGGCGCTGGTTCATCAAACCACATGAACCAGACGACACGCAGATAATAAAAAGCAGACACAGCGCTGGCGAGAACACCCACAATCGCGAGCCATATCAAGTCAGCTTGAACGGCCGCAAGAAAGACATACCACTTGCCGAAGAAGCCAGCCAAAGGCGGCACGCCCGCAAGCGAGAACAACAAGACCGTCAAAATTAACGCCAGCGGCATATTGGTTTTGGTAAGGCCTGAAAGATCAGAAATCTGTTCCGTCATCCCGCCACGTCGCCGCATCATCAAGATGCAGGCAAAGGCGCCAATGGTCATGGCAATATAGATCGACATATAAATCAGGATGGAACTGATCCCTTGCGCCGTACCCGCCGCAAGGCCCATCAGCGCATAGCCCATATGACCAATGGACGAATACGCCATCAGCCTTTTGATATTGGTTTGCGCAATGGCCGAGAACGCACCGATGCCCATGGACGCGGCGGCAATGAGAGCGATCACAGGCTGCCAGTCGTCAATCACACCCGGAAATGAACTCACCATAGCCCGTGCAAACAACGCCATGCCGGCCAGCTTTGGCGCTGCGGCAAAAAACGCCGTCACAGGGGTCGGCGCGCCTTCATAGACATCCGGCGTCCACATATGGAATGGCGCGGCAGAAACTTTAAAGGCAAGGCCCG
>BQJH01000083.1 GCA_021604605.1 Hyphococcus sp. | reverse complement strand
CGGTAAGGATGCATTTGATGCGGGTCTTTTTAGTCCGTTTACGGATTGGGGTGCAGCGCTGGACAGCGCCTGTGCGGGCATTGACAGGAAAATGACACAAGCTTCCCTTCGCGCTGTCTATCGTTTGGCGGTGGGAGAGGCGGTGCTTATTGAAAAAGCGTTGCGCACTCACCCGCCTGCGGCAGTATTGACAACGAATGATCACAGTCCGCGACATAGAGGCTTGATTCTGGCCGCGCGAAGGGCCGGTGTTCAGGTCGCATATCTTCAGCATGCTGCGGTCGGCGGTGTTGAGCCGCCACTGAACCAGTTCGGGCTCGCACTTCTCCATGGCCCGCATGCGGCGGATCATTACCGCCGTCGCGGCCCTCTGGCGCCGCGCACTTATTTTGTGGGTGCGCCGAAGCTGGACGAAAGTACAGCGGATCATTGTGAGCAAGGCGCAGCCCAGGCGATCGGTGTCTGCCCCGCGTTGAATACAGATGCTAAAGCCATTCGAAAGATTGTTGATGTTGTGCGCAGCGTTGCTAAAGATCGCCCCGTGATCGTGAGGTTGCATCCACGCGCAAACCATCTGCCGGCGCCGCCAGACGGCGTTCAAATGTCGGATGCGAAGCATGAGAGCACGCCTGCATTTCTTCGGCGGCTGAAAGCGCTGGTCGTCGATGACAGTAATATCGCTATCGAGGCGCTCGCCCTTGGGGTTCAGTCGGTGAGGGTCTCATTCGACGGTCGGCTGCGAGACCAGTATGGAATCAGCGGCGATCCGGCCTTTGCTTCATGGGAAACGGATATCCGTGGTCTCCCGGCGGGAATTGAAAAGGCGCTCGACGCCGACTGTGCTACGGTTCGCGCGGCGGCCGCACGTTATTTCCAGGACCCTGGCGCAGAAACTGCGGGTGAGCGCGTTGCGGCGATTCTCCGGTGGGCTTATCTTGGTGGATCAAAGCCGAAGAAACTTGCTGATTGGCAAGTTGATCCCGTTCGTTCCGATGTAAACAATCGCGAGGCTCTATGACGGTAGTTGCACTTCTCGGCGGTGGCGGTCACGCAAAGGTCTGTCTTGAAGCCGCGCGCGCGGCAGGGCTCAATGTTGATTTCGCCTGCGCTCCTGAAAGCAAGGCGCTTTCTATTTATGATGGCTTGGAGATACATCCGGGTCCTGATGATGCCTTTATCGACGCCATGGCTTCGGATGTTGCATTCGTGATTGGCGTCGGCGGCATCGCGTCACGGCGATCTCTGGCTGAACTTCTTTCCGCAGGGGGGCGGGCGCTGGCACTGATCGTTCATCCCTGTGCGATTGTTTCTGAAACCTCAATACTTGCGCCTGGGGCGTTGGTGGCGGCGGGGGGCGTCGTCAATCCAGGGGCAAGCATCGGTGCTCATGCTGTGATCAACACAAGCGCGGTTGTAGAACATGATTGTCGTGTCGGCGAAGGCGGCTTCATCGGGCCAGGCGCTATACTTGCCGGTGAGGTTACAGTCGGCGACTGGGCTTTTGTCGGTGCGGGCGCTGTTGTATTGCCTGGCGTCTGCATAGCGGCCGGCGCGGTAGTAGGCGCCGGGACTGTCGTTACGAAGGATGTTGCGGCGGGCGAAACAGTTGTTGGCGCGCCAGCGCGGCGCATTTCGTAGCGCGTTATGTCATTGTTGCTAAACCAAAAGACGTTTCAGAATAAACTGCAGGAGCACATTTGATGACGCCACCATTTGTCCGCATTATTCTTGTCGACTATAAGAGCGGTATTCATTTGCAACGGACAATTGATGGGTTGGCGGCGCAGACTGACGGCGATTTCGAGGCGGTGATCGTCGACAATGCATGCCCGGAGGGTGCGGCCCGTATGCTTGATTTGCCTGATGAACGGTTTCGGGTTCTGACGACGTCGGAAAATTTGGGCTTCGCTGGCGGCAGCAATTTTGGTGCTGCCGGTGCAAAATCACGCTTCATTGCAACTCTCAACCCCGATGCAACTCCCGCTGCAGATTGGCTTACCAATATCAAAAAAGCCGCAGAGCGTAATTGCGAAACCGCATTGTTTGGTGCGACGCTTCTTACAAATGATGACCCAGCGCTAATTGATGGATTCGGTGACGTACTTTCGATCTATGGTATTCCATGGCGGGGTGGTCACGGTAGACCTGTGGACGATTTGCCAGATGACGATCGGGAGGTATTTAGTCCTTGTGGTGCGGCGGCGTTTTATAGGCGCGATGTTTTTGAGGCTTTGGGTGGCTTCGATGAAGATTTCTTTTGTTACATTGAGGATATAGACTTTGCACTACGCGCAAGGCTTGCAGGTGAACGGTGCATACAGGTGCGTCAGGCCATTTGCACGCATGTGGGTGCGGTTAGCACTGAAGACAATCCGTTATTTCGTGTTCGAATGTCTGCGCGCAACAGTGCGCTCATGATTCTCAAAACTGCACCCTCTTTATATCTTATTCCTCTTTTTGGGGCGTATCTAATTGTGAGCGCCTATTTCGCTATGCGGCATGCGGGCGATCATGCGCGAGCGAGGCTAGGGGGGCTTCGTGAAGCATTGAAGGATGCTGGGCGCGCGTTGGAGAAACGCGAAATGGTTAGTCGTGTAGCTGCGCGTGAAACTGCACAGTGGTTGCAATATGCCCCAACAAAACTCCAGAAGCAGCCCATTGTATCATTACCTACTGGTTCAGCGGCAACCCACTCCAATGAGCATGGAAATTAAATTGTGATATGAAGCGACAAGCGCCTTGATGATGATCCAATTTCGAAAGGGCTCGGAAATATCAACCGCAGCAGCTTAGGCATACCAACAGAAGACGAATATATTGCTGTTTATTGTCAGCGTACAGGCATAGAAAAAATTAAACATTGGAATTTCTATTGCGGTCTAGGTGACAATTGTACGCCGTGGTCGTCAAGTTGTGGTGCAAATCTCATGTGTATTGTTAACAGCAATACTTTAAGAAACTGGCAAGTCTCTGCAAATTGCGAAACAATTACTGTTGGTGCGGACCCTATCTCTAAAGATACCTTAACTGAAGGTGGGGCCCTTCATTCCAAACTGGTGACGGATCCAACCAATCTGAAATAGATAAATTGGTTGTCGATGGTTGGAAAAGTGGTGAATACGGAAACCTGCCATTAGATTACACAATAGAAGAATCGCTGGAGCAGTTTTGCGCGATCTTTCTCGACGGAAGTATTCGTAGTCTTGGGGCCCATGGTTACAGCAAAGGAAATGCGGGAGAAGCTAGAGTGCCTAAACCGTACGGCTTGGTAGGAACAATTCATACTCATCCAGATAGGGCTTTTTTAAAGCCGCCGGATCAAGACTATGTAGGTCAAAACGATGTAAGAAATCCAGTACCCTTATATGGAGTTGCCCGTAAAGGTGTTTGGGTGATAAGACCGGGAAGTCGACAAGCTGAAGGCTTAGCAGGGCAACATCCCCTTAGAATATTCTAACCATGTTGAAAGCACACTTCCATAAAATATTTGTAGCCTGCTTAACGGCAACACTTTCCAGCTGCGTATCTGATACGAGTGATAATCAAGATACCTTCATCCGAAAAGTTCAAGGAAGCGGGACCATAACTCTTGAGGGTTGGGCGAAGGTTGCCGGCGAAATAGTAATTTATAAGGACATTGAAGCCCTAAAAAATGACTCTGAATTCCCAGCTTGCATCAGTGGTGTATTTAGAAATCACTATTTAAAAGACCACTCGGCCTTTGACGGAAAGCGCGTAATAGTCATTGGGAAGTTACTTAAACATGACTCTTTGGGGTTTGAATCATCACCGATTCCAAGGAGGATTCTTGAGGGTTCAGTTGTTAGCAACTGGTGTTATGGGGAAAATGTTCTTCTTTTGACGAGCGTTAAATTAATGTCCGATAAATAGAAGTCTACTTTTTCAGCTACAGTATCCATGATGTTGATTAGGAAATTTTTGAAGTCATGGTAGTTTTTGGTTTGTTGACTGAAGATTTCTAACGCACCGGTTACATTAGAGCAACTCTCTCTAGATCCTAACGGAACCTACCTCTCTTCTGATTTGACGACCGAGCGCCGTCAAGACGGGCGCCTGCCCGCGAGGGGGCCGAATCCCTCTCTGTCCTCATCAGGACAGGCAGGGCTCGACCATCGCGGTCTCGAACAGCCTGGGGCAATATCAGGAACATTGCACATACTCCCCCTACGGAGAAAGCGGGCCGGAAGGCGATGCGGGCTTCCCGTTCCGTTACACCGGCCAGAAGATCGACGCCGCCACCGGTCTCTATTATTACAAAGCCCGCTGGTACGACCCGGAAGTGGGCCGCTTCATGCAGACCGACCCCATCGGCTATGGCGACGGCATGAATATGTACGCATACGTATCAGGCGATCCCGTGAATGCGACGGATCCGAGCGGCCTTAATGATGTGATTGTTTTCCCGCTCCATCCAGAACTCCGCTCCAAAACACGTGGGGTTCGGGGTGGAGTAATGAAGTAATTGTAGTTATGGGTTGCCCCGGACTACCTTCAGCGGTACCCCTTTTCCAGGAGGTGGTTACTGGCAAACCAGCTTCACGAATTCATTCGGGGCTATCACACCTATTGGTCGTTGGTATAACCCGCGATGTGAGTAGTATATTGAAAAATCAAAACTACATTTTTGGGGCGGCTATTCTAACGAGCTTGGCGGTAGTTTCTATTGGTAATGCCTCAAAGAGAGAAATTGTACCTGTTGTACTTAACGGACAAATGTTTCACATCCCAGCAGAAAATGTGATTTCAGATGTCCCGTTCTGGGTGGGCATCTTTCCTAAAAACTATGACAATCCTGATGACCTTTTAATTGTATTTGAAGCTGAAGAAATTCAAACTGAAATTCCAAACTATATTACACGCTTAAACGACTACAAAGCTGACTCCGTCGTGAATATTATGGCGCTTGATGCAAAAAAAGTCGAAGAATATCGTAACCCCAATTACCCCTTATATCGCGATGCATGGAAAGGTGAGGGAAAATACGATCAACATCAGATAGATGTGCATGAGGCTTCTGGATTTTATAAAATTTCAAACCCAAGGTACAATTTTTATTGGTCTGCATTGAAAATTAAACCTGATCCCAAAGTAGATGCGCCAACTCGCATAGATGATTTTTGGGTCGCGCATTGTGGCGAAAACCGTAGTTCTAATGCAAGTGGTGCTAATTTAACCTCGTGCCATGTTAATGGATTTTATGAAAACGACATTTATTTTGATTTCCGTATCATTGGGCAAAATCTTCATTTGTATGAGCAGGTTAAAAAGTTCATCCGGCATAAATTGGCTTCTTGGGAGGTCAATGATAATACTAAGGACGTTTAATTTTCATTCAGCATCAGCTTCTTGGGGCATATGAGCTAGCAGATGGTGCTTGTGAGCCTATCGGCGTTATAGGTTCTAGATTTTATCCTGGATGCAAAGAAATGAAAATTAGAAATAACCCAAACCTGATTATTTCCACAATGTTGATTCTATTTGCGGTTTCGTGCGCGCCAAAAAATGAACGGGTTTACTCCGGTCGTGCTTTGTAGGCGAGGCGCCATTTATGCAGGATGGGTTCGGTGTAACCGCTTGGTTGGGCTCTCCCATTGAACACAAGATCGCAGGCGGCTTGAAACGCAATGGATTGGTCAAAGTCTGGCGCCATATTGCGATAGGAGGGGTCGCCTGCATTTTGGCTGTCGACCTTTGCCGCCATTTTTTCCATCGCAGCGATGACCTGTTCTTTTGTGCAAACACCGTGATGTAACCAGTTGGCAATATGCTGAGAAGAAATCCGAAGCGTCGCCCGATCTTCCATCAAGCCAACATTGTTTATGTCCGGCACTTTTGAACATCCGACGCCTTGTTCAACCCAGCGTACGACATAGCCGAGAATGCCTTGTGCATTATTCTCAAGTTCTTCGCGTACTTCTTCAGGGCTCCAGTTTACGCCGCGCGCAAGGGGAATGGTAAGGATGTCGTCAAGCGACGGCGTCTCGCGATCCTTCAATTTCTCCTGTAGCGCCATGACGTTGATCTCGTGGTAATGCAGCGCATGCAATGTTGCGGCAGTGGGCGAAGGCGTCCAGGCGCAATTGGCGCCCGCCTTAGGGTGACTGATTTTTTCAACCAACATGTCCGCCATCATATCCGGTTTGGGCCACATGCCTTTGCCGATTTGCGCGCGGCCGTGAAATCCGCTTTTCAGGCCCGCATCAACATTCGCGTCTTCGTAAGCGGCAATCCATGCCGTGCCTTTCATATCATTTTTGCGGATCATCGCACCGGCGCACATGGACGTATGAATTTCATCGCCGGTGCGATCGAGAAAGCCGGTATTGATAAAGATGACCCGGTCACGCGCCTCATATATGCACGCGCGCAGGTTCACGCTCGTGCGTCGTTCTTCGTCCATAATGCCAATTTTTACAGTGTTGGCGGGAAGCCCCAGTACTTTCTCAACGCGGTCAAAAGTTTCAACAGCGAAAGCAACTTCTTTGGGGCCATGCATTTTGGGTTTGACCACATAAACCGATCCTGCGCGGCTATTTTTATAAGCGCCCGCGCCGTCCAGATCGTGCTTGGCGATCAGGACGGTCAGCATGGCGTCGATTAAACCTTCTGGCGCTTCCGAACCATCGGGCAGCATGATCGCCGGGTTGGTCATCAAGTGACCGACATTTCGAACCAGCATCATGCTTCGACCGGGCAGGGTGCGCGTCTCACCATCGGGAGCGGTGAATGTTTTGTCGGCTTCCAGCTTGCGTTCGACGGTTTCCCCGCCTTTTTGAAACGTCTCTTTGAGATCGCCTTTCATCAAGCCGAGCCAGTTTTGGTAAACGATGATTTTGTCTTCTGCGTCGACAGCGGCCACGGAATCTTCTGCATCCATGATGGTCGTGACGGCTGATTCCAGTTTGATATCGGCAACGCCGGCCTTGCTGGTTTTCCCAATGGGATGGTCGTGGTTGATGATAATTTCGACGTGCAGACCATTATTAACGAGGAAAATGGAGGTCGGCTCGTCCGCGGCGCCTGTATATCCTGCAAATTTTGCCGGCTCGCGCAGTGGGCAATCTGCGCCAGCGATGTTGGCGATCAGGCGATCACCCTCGATCCGATAGGCGCTCACGTCACCGTGGGAGCCGCCAGCCACAGGAAAGACCTGGTCGAGAAACGCGCGTGCTTTGGCAACGACCTTGTCGCCCCGCACCGGGTTATAGCCGCCGGATTTCGCGGCGCCGTCTTCTTCTGAAATTACATCGGTTCCATAGAAGGCGTCGTAAAGACTTCCCCAGCGGGCATTGGCGGCGTTCAACGCGAAGCGGGCATTGTTGACAGGAACGACAAGCTGCGGGCCCGGTATTGTCGCAATTTCTGCGTCGACATTTTGAGTGTTGATTTCAAATGCTGGCGGCGGCGGCGTCAGGTAGCCGATGCTCGTCAGAAATGATTTATACTCTTCAAGGTCAATATCTTGTTGAGTTTTCACCTCATGCCAGGCGTCAATCTTTTCCTGCATTTTCTCCCGGACGGCGAGTAAATCCCGATTGCGGGGGGCGAGGTCTGTCAGCAGGTCAGCAAAGCCCTTCCAGAACACGTCACAGTCAATGTCTGTTCCGGGCAGTGCTTGCTGTTCGACAAAGTCCACGAACTTTGCATCGACGTTGAGCCCGTGCCGGTCGATATATGTCGTCATTTTACCCTCTTGAAAAACAGAATTTTCAACGCTTTTACGGCCTATCGTGATGGGAAACCAGAACTGTGTGCATCAAACAATCAGATTCAGCAGTGCGGGTAATTTTGGCGCCGGGGGTGTTAACTTAAAGGGCTCATTATAGCCCGTCGGCTCTTTCTGAAGACCAGTCGGGGAATTTTGTCGCTATGGCGGAAACCCTAGGCGGGTCGTTCAAGATTAAGTCGAAGCCGCCATCATAGGGTGCAAAAACCTCGCCCGTTTTTTGTGAGACAAATGTAATGCCGGAAGTTTCATCATTCGCGACCTTTAACAGAAGATCGTCGAAGGTATTTGTCCGCCAGATAGTGCCTTTCGCGAGGATGGTCCATTGCACGCGATCTTCTGGCGGTTCGGTCATGTCTACCCAGTCATAGAGTTTATGGAGGTTGAGTTCCTCTTCGAGCTTAGAATTAGAATCAAATGATATATCGCGCGCGTCATAATTCGGGCGGCAAAACATCAACCATATTGGGCCTGCCTCTGCAAACAGCTCCTCGCCGATCCTGTTTGCCCGGTCGAGAATGATTTTTCTTTCTGCGTTATTTTCAGCGTAGCGTTTTGACCGGGGCAGGGCATGCAGCCGGAACCAGCGATCAGAGAAAGCGGCGCGCAACATAAAGCCAAGCGGCGGTACGTCGCCGTATCTGTCACTCCAGAAATTCTTGTCGCTCGTCATAAAACCCGTTGTTGCTCAATGAGCATCGCTCAAAAAGATAACCTGCCTCCGTCGCCGCACTTAGGGTTCAATAACACGCAGCGCATCGAGAAGGTTTTCCGTTATTGCCGGGCGGGCCGGGATCGGTTGTGTATCATCCAGCATCGCGCGGTGTTCGTACCAGGCGCGTGATGCCCGCAATGTCGCCTCATCAAGCTCGCCTGTGAGGGCGCCATCATAGAATTTCATGGATTTAAGTTGCGCTTGATAGGCTTTGATCTGAATTGTCGACAGGGGCCGTTCCAAAATCAGATTTACGGTACTGTTCGCCCAAGGCATCACCAAAACCCGGTCATCGACTCGATGAAGTTTCATCACCCGCTGTTTTTCGCACAATACAGTAAAGCCTGCATGCACCTGCTGGTCCCCTGAGGTAAGCGGGCTATCCGTCGGCGCCAGCGTTAAGTCAGTCAGATTAGGGTCACTATCAACATACACAACAGGGACCCTCGCCGGTATAATGAGCCAGTCTTCGCAGGCAATGCCTTCCATCTCCACGCCGTGTTGCGTGAAGTTTATGGATTTGCCGATCGGGGTTTCTGACCCGGGCGCGGCGGGTGCGGCAACGTCAGAGGCGCGGCGTGCATCGACAATCACATATTCCCCCGCGAAGCCGGACAGTTTTTCCAATTGCGCGGATGGTTCAACGAGCGGCGGCTCTGTTTTTACCTCGGTTGATGATTGTTCAGGGGAACAACCGAATAACGCGCCGCCAAGGCTGATAAGAGCAACAGTAAAAAACATTTTCATTATGTATCTCTCCAAAAATTCTTTTGCTTCATCACAAGCCACAAACCTAATTGGCGTCCACGCATTCACTGTCGACTTCCAAGGCAACATCCATCAATGCGTCAATTGATGCTTGAGAAAATTCTTCCGCTGGTTTTGCCAGGACAGCCGCCATGTCGAGATCCGGATCATCATGCCATGCGCTTTCGACCAGATTGGTGACGCAGCCACAGTCAATACCCGGATTGTTTCCCGGGTTACATTCAGTATTCAGTGGAACTGAAGCCTGCGTTTCCTCGATCGCGTCAGCAGCGGTCTCGGTATCTGTTTCTTTCTTTCCGCACGCGACAAGAAGTATTGAGGCGAGCGCGACAGCAATGAGTTGATGGTGGTGTTTTGTCATGATGCTCATCTCTAATGCTTGTTGTGTTGAATTTTGAAGGTGACCGGCTTTCCGTCAGGTGTGTTGACGCGGTAATCTTCAATAATCTTTTTGGCGGCTTGCAGACTTTCACGGCTCCGCGATACTGGCCGATCTGTCACAGGGTTATGATACAAACCGTACCGTCCTGAATCGCCGTTGATTACCCAACTGCCATTGACGAACTTAATTTCGCCGCTCTGCCCGGCGAGCCCGCCTTCGGTGAGCATTGAGTGTTTAAATTTCTCAACTTCGACAATTTCTCCGTCTGAAGTATTTTTAAACGTCAACTCTTGCGGAACGTAACGCACTTCTCCATCGGGCATAACCGTATAGAGGTAAGTGTGAGATCGTTTGGGATCGAGCACCATCGGCGTTTGCGGGTTTGCAATATTTTGTTTTGTACCAGGCGGCATCCGCTTCATTTCAATTTTGACTTTGGCGCCGGGGATCGCTTCCTCGACATAGATGCCGCGAAAAGGACCGACCTTGGTCAAGAGGTCAGAGGATGGTATGCGGACAAGTTCATCAAGATCGGATTGATCAAACTTCGCCGTCTGGTTGGGGTCTGTTGATTTTGCCGCCGGGATATCGATTGAAGGCGTGATGACAGTGTCGTTTGGCCCAAGCGGCGTGTCTTTGGGAACCTTGACCGGGTCCAGAATTTGAGTGCCGGACGGGCCAACGGGCAGTGTTGAGGACGGCAGCGTTGCGTCGGGCGCTTGCGTTGCTTTTGTCTCAAATACTTTTTCGAGCGCCGCCGCCATCTCGTCATCAATGGCGTAGTTTGCCGGCGCTTGTCCCGTTCTCATCAAATCCATTTTCTGAATAAGTTGGTCAGCATCCAGGTCTGCGCCGTCCTCGAACAGGGCTTGTTTTTGTTGCGGTGTCAGGTGATTGGAAAGAGACCCTTCTTCCGCCTCTAGGAAATCATCGACACGTTGCTTGCTTGGCAGCGGCAATGACGATGTATCCTCAGGCGCGAAGCGTGCAGCCGGGCGATCCTTTAACGCGGCGTCTAAAACTTCGCGCCTTGTCTGGCTTAGTTCTTCAGGGTTGTTGAAATATTGGCGCAGCATGTCATCACGCATTGCCTGTTCATCCGGGGTAAGCGGACGGCGCAGACGCATAAGCTTATCAGCATCTTCATTGCTGATATGTTTGCTGGCTTCACCTATGGGCAGGCTATCTGCATCGCG
>BQJH01000082.1 GCA_021604605.1 Hyphococcus sp. | reverse complement strand
CTTCCAGCACCGCAGCTGAGGCGTAGCCATCAGCCGGTCGGCCCGTCGCCTTCTGCCAGGCGCGCAATGCGCGCTGGGTGCCTGCGCCAATAATCCCGTCAATGGGGCCGGGGTTATAGCCCCGATCACTGAGCGCCTGTTGCAGGGCTTTGCGTTCCTCAAAAGACAGCGGCCGGTCATCGCGAGGCCAGACCGTTACAATCGCGCCCGACCGTCCGGCGACTTCATTGCTCAAAAGGCCGACCGCCAGGGCATAGGCGGTGGACCGGTTATATTTCAGGATTGCGCTAAAATTCTCAAAAACCAGAAAGGCGGGCCCGCGCGCGCCTGCGGGCAGGATCAAGCGTCCGCGTAAATTAGGATCATGCTTTTCCAGCAGTGATCCGCCGCCCGGCGCCTGAATGCCCATTGCGGTCCACTCGACCAGCGCCTTGCGGGTTGAAGCGTCGGCAAGGGCGTAGTCAAACCCGGATGGCAACTGCACTTCTGCGCCCCAGGCTTCATCGCGGCGATAGCCGGATGCGCTCAAGTAGTTTGCAGTGGAGGCAAAGACGTCGCCAAGATTGCTCCAGATGTCACGCACGCCATCCCGATCATGATCGACGGCATAGGCGAGATATGTTGTCGGAATAAACTGGGTGTGACCCATGGCGCCCGCCCATGAGCCTTTTAACTGGTCGCGGGAGGCATAACCGTTCTGGATGATCTTTAACGCGCCGATCAATTGCGCCCGGCCATAGCCAGTGCGGCGGCCTTCAAAAGCTAATGTTGCCAGCGCCTGAATAGCGTCATAGCTGCCAAGGATTGCTCCGTATGAAGACTCAAGGCCCCAGATGGCGACAATGATTTCTTTATCGACGCCATACGCTTGTTCAATCAGGGAAAGGAGGGACTTGTTTTCTGCAGCGCTTGCACGGCCATTTTCGATGCGACTGTCAGAGACCGCACTATCAAGATAATCCCAGATTGCACGGGAAAATTCCGGCTGATTATCGTTCAGCTCATAGACCCGTGTGTTGACTGTGATCCCGTCAAAAGCATCGCTAATAACCTGATCGCTAATGCCAGCAGCGGAAGCTTCTGCGCGGAAACCTTCTAACCAGGTCTGAAAGTCATTTTCCTGAGCGGTCGCAGATATCGGGAGAGCTGCACAAATCGCACACGCTAAACCAAGCAACAAACGCTTCATCTTAAGTCCCCTCAAAGCAACCTCGGCAAATCACGTAAACACACTGAATATGCCAAGCCTCGCATGTCCGCAAGGCGGGAATATGGCGGGCCTTTCACTGGCCCCGTCAATTCGCTATGGTCCGCCGCTGAGGGGCCTGTAAGGGGTTTAGGGCCTGATTTTATCACTAAAACGCGCTTGCTGCGCGAGGAGCTGTTTCGTCCATGACAAGAATTATCGGCATATCCATGATCGCATTATTGGCCGCCTGTTCAGGAGGCGAGAATGGCTCAGTATCGGAAAATACTGACGTCAATAATGAGGCAAGCGTCAACGAAGAAACTGTTGTTGATGTGGATGCTGCGACACCGGCAGCGGATCGTGAAGCGCTAGAGACCATGCGCGACCAGTTTGCCGTTGTTGAGATGGGCGCAGACACTTCATTCCTGACAGATGAGGAACGCAGCGTCATCAACAAGTTGAATGAAGTTGGCGAATTGATGTCAGAAATCTATTTGCGCCAGCGCAGTGAGGCCAATCCCGAATGGCGCGCGCAGATTGAAGCAGGAGATGCTGACAACAAAGCGTTGTTGCTAGACCTCTTCGATTTGCATTTTGGTCCGTGGGACACGCTTGATCACAACAAGCCGTTTTACGGCGCCACGCCGATGCCGGAAGGCGCGGCGTTCTATCCAGCAGATATGACGCGCGAAGAGTTTGAAGGCTGGATCGCAGAACACCCGGAAGACGAAGAGGCGTTTACCAGCGGTTACACTGTCATTCGCAGAGACGGGGATCGCCTTGTTGCGATTCCTTATGCTGAACATTATCGCGAATGGCTGGAACCAGCAGCAGCGCTGTTGCGTGAAGCGTCCGAGATCACCACGAATGAGAGTTTAAAGAAGTTTCTCTCATTGCGTGCTGACGCTTTCTTGAACGATGATTACTTTGAATCTGAAATGGCGTGGATGGATTTGGATGGTCCAATTGAAGCGGCTATCGGCCCTTATGAAGTCTATACGGATGCGCTCTTTGGGTACAAGACGGCGTATGAAGCGTTCATCACGGTGAAGAACCCTGAAGAGAGCGCTGCGCTCGCGAAGTACAAAGATTTCCTACGTGACATGGAAGCGAACCTGCCGGTTGATGAGAGTTATAAAAACTTCAAGCGTGGTTTTGAATCGCCGATTGCTGCAGCCTATCAGGTTCATGGCGGCGGGGACAATGTCCCGGGCGTTCAGACAATTGCGTTCAATTTGCCGAATGATGAACGCGTGCGCGAAGCCAAAGGCGCCAAAAAAGTAATCCTGAATAATGTTCTGGGCGCCAAGTTTGACCGGATATTGAAGCCAATGGCTGAAGAAGTTCTGGTTGGGGAACAGGCAGAATTGCTGGTCAAAAAATATATGGCCAATGAAACGTTGTTTCACGAACTCGCGCATTCGCTTGGGCCGGGCTCGATTACAAAAGACGGTGAGGAAACATCCGTCAGCGCCGAGTTGAAGGAACTTTATACGCAGACGGAAGAAGGCAAAGCCGACGTCATGGGCGCTTATAACATTCTCTATATGATGGAGCGCGGTGAGCTGCCGGTTGCTGAAAAAGAAAGTTTCTTTGCGACCTATTTTGTTGGCCTGTTCCGGGCGATGCGTTTTGGCATTAACGAGGCCCATGGCCGCGGCGCCGCTTTCCAGTTCAGTTATTTTAAGGAAGCCGGAGCCGTGACGTGGGATGAAGGCGAACAAAAATTCCGCCTCGATTTTGATAAGCTCGAACAGGCGATCTCTGACCTCACACGCGATATTGTGATTGTTCAAGGCGACGGCGACTATGACAACGCCAAGGCGTTCCTCGACAAATATGCAAAATTAGACGCGAATGCTGAACAGGTTATTGGGTCACTGACCCATTTGCCGGTGGATATTCAACCGGTTTATGAGAGCCGGTTGTAGGTAAGCCTCTCAACTCGCAATTCAGCTCGCCCCTGACCAAAGACAGGGGCGGCGACTGTCATCCGCCAGTGTTAGGTGCTGGCGGCGGTGCTTATCTCCCGCGCTCAATGAGCTAAGGAGAAACCAACATGACGCTTTATCGCAAAGCCTTGCCGCAATTAGGCGACGATATATTTCTAACCGATGGCGGAATGGAAACCGTCATGGTGTTTCACGAAGGAATTGATCTGCCGCATTTTGCAGCGGTTGATTTGTTGCGGACGACTAAGGGCCGCGAGACGGCGCTCGCCTATTACCGCCGCTACGCGGATATTGCGATCCGTCATGATCGTGGCTTTATCATGGAGAGCGTCACCTGGCGGGCGAGCCCTGATTGGGCCGAACCTTTAGGGCTCACCACCAAAGAACTGGAGCGGCTGAACCGTGATGCAATCGCGCTGCTGGCTAAACTGCGCCATGAAATCGCAACGCCTAAACCAATCGTTATTTCAGGGTGTATCGGGCCGCGTGGGGATGGATATAATCCGGGCGCGCTAATGAGCGTTGAGGAGGCTTATGATTACCATTCATTTCAGGCGGATATCTTCACTGAGACGCAAGCTGATCTGATCACCGGCATGACTATCACCAACACACCCGAAGCGATCGGTATTTCGCGGGCGGCGTCCAGCGCCGGTATGCCTTGTGTCATTTCCTTCACGGTGGAAACCGACGGGCGTTTGCCTTCTGGTCAAGCGCTTGGCGAAGCAATTATGGAAACGGACTTTGAGTGCAGCGTTGCGCCTGCATATTATATGATCAACTGTGCTCACCCAACGCACTTCAGCACAGTGGTTGAGAAGGGCGGCGCCTGGTTGCCGCGTGTCAAAGGGCTCCGTGCGAACGCCTCGAAATGCTCTCATGCGGAACTGGATGAGGCTGAAGAGTTGGATGACGGCAATCCACAAGAACTGGGTCAGGAAAATGCGGCGCTACGCCGTGTTATGCCGGCCCTGCGTGTCTTTGGCGGGTGCTGCGGCACTGATCATCGTCACATTGAAGAAATTGCTAAAGCAGCAGCTTAGCTATTTCTTCTCTAACGGTATGCGGTATTTTTCAGGTGTTGGCTGTTCTGCAACGCCGACCGCATACCGGCCAGTTCCGGCAGTCTGACATAAAGGAACATCAGCGCAAATAATGGCCAGTCAAACCATTTTAAATACTCACCGCCAACGCGCAATGCGCTGCCGATTTCAGACTTCATACGCCGCGCTGTCAGACCCGGAATTTTCAGGGGACTTCGATGAGTAAGCGTCATCATGTCTGAATAGCCGGTGTTACGCCGAAAATCGTTGACGAAATCGAGACCGCCTACCGCGTGACGCATCAACGCATTTCTCTGCGAATAAAAACGATAACCCGCTCGCTGCATGGCGGCGTTTCTTTTCCTGGAGGAGAGAAATGGTGAACCGGCGTCGGGATATGGAAATTCCTTCAGGAGCTCGGTGCGATAAAGCGCACCGTTGTTTGATACATGAGAAGTATCACCAGAGGCGCCGCGATCATCAAAGCTGCGGTCAAGTAAATTGAGAACACGCATCCAACTTGTCTCATCGCCATAATAGGTGCGCCCACTGAAGATATCATAGTCAGGGTTTTGGTGAGCCGCTTCCATTAGTAGTCTGGCCCAATTCGGAGAGGGCAGGGCGTCTGCCTCTAGAACAGCAACCCAGGGCGTGTTGCATTGAGCCACCGCCAAGTCTTTCAATGCAGCTGATCGTTCATCCGGACCGTAGACGATTTCAAGATCGTCCAATGTGCTCGTTAGCTCATCTGGCTGCCGCTCATTTTGATGTATCTCACATTCAGCAATGACAACTTTAAAAGGCGCTCCAATATCTTGAGCCGCCAGCGCGCGCGCCATGGAAATTTCATCTTTCCACGACTTTTCGCGATCGGCTTCAAAGTCTGAAACAACAATAATTGTTAACGCCGGTGAGGCGCTGGCGGTGGGTTTTTTTTCAAGCGCGGCGTCAGTGGCGGAGTTTTTACTCATATTCAGTAGGATCTCGTGATTTCATATTTAATAAAAGTGCTGAAACCTTGAGGTTGAGTAAATTTTCACCATTCCCTTTGTAAGTAATGCCCTAATCAAGGTATCGATGATACCGGAGCGGAGAAGTGAAAAAGGCGCCAATGCGATATGACTAGTGAGGGACGTCGCAGGGTTCTTTTTATTGCCCCGTATTACGCTTGCAATAAACGTACAGGTGGTGGCCAGCGAACTCGGTTGATTTTTTCGGCCTTAACCAGTGTTTTTGATGTCGATGTTGTTGTGGTTGGGTCCTATTTGCCGGGGGCAAGTGCTGTCACGTTTGCGGAAGCTGGGCGCGTATGTTTAGCCAAGTGTATAGCGCCGAACGAAATGCGGCCATTTTCTATCGTGAGGCCTTTACATCCGAAATTGGTAAGCAAGGCCGCTACAGCATTAGTGCATAAAGCTAGATTATACGCTGCAGACGATCAGATGCGCCAATCCCTTGGAGATATTGATTTCAATTTTTATGACCTGATTGTCGGGCGTTATCTCCAACCAACAGCGCAAACGGGCGTTTTGGATATGCCTGTCTCAGCCCCGGTGATTATTGATATAGATGATCGCGACGACCAGATCATTGAGAGCCGGCTAGAAGCGGTTGAGCAGTCACCGTGGGTGAAGTCTTTACTCAACCGGCATTTGAAGGCAGTCCAGCGGGTCATGGCAACGCTTTTACCAAGGGCGAGCCATCTATGGACGGCAAGTAAGGCAGATGCGGATGTTCTAGAACAATCTTCCGTTTCGGTATTACCGAATATTCCATTTTTTATGCCCTCAGATGATGTTGTGAAAAGCAATACGACTGAAGTAAACAGCGAAAAGACAATATTGTTTGTCGGTTCTGCCGGACATGCACCCAATGCTGAAGGGATAGCAAATTTTATCCTTCATTGTTGGCCCGCGATTACCGTAAACCATCCTACAGCGCAGCTGCACATTGTGGGGTCCGGAGAATGGGATAGGTCATTACCGATGGTGGCCCGGTTGCCAGGCGTTGAGGTTGTTGGCGCGGTTGATGATTTGGCGCCGGAGTATAAGCGGGCCTTATTTTGTATTTCACCGGTGGAGCGCGGCGCCGGCACAAAAATAAAAGTGCTTGAGGCGCTGGCCTTTGGGCGGGGTATCGTTACCGCGCCTAATTCAGCTTATGGTTTACCGCCAGAAATGTTAGACGGCCCTGTTCGGGTGGCGTCTGATCGTGCTCAAATGATTGAGCTATGTAACGGACTGCTATCAAGCCCGGAAAGGGCGCTTGCGTATGCATGGGAAGGTCGGAAAATTATTGAAGATAAATTTAACCGTGACCAATTTACTCGCATTGTCACAGAGGACTGTGAACGAACTATCGGTGAACATAATTCAAAGGCTAATATCGCAGCGTCGCTAACTTGAAGCGGTTCTGGCTAGCGTTACTTTTGAGGCGGGCATTCGGCCCAATTGCTCAGAAATCCATCGGCTGGTTTCTATAAGCGCGTCAAGATTAGCCCCGGTCTCAAAGCCCGACCCGTGCAGCATATAAACAACATCTTCCGTTGCGACGTTTCCGCTAGCGCCAGGCGCGTAAGGACAGCCGCCAAGGCCTGAAACAGAAGAGTCAAAGGTCGTGACGCCTTCCTCTATGGCGGCGAAGATATTGGCGAGCGCCTGTCCGTAAGTGTCATGAAAATGTCCGGCCAATGCAGCAACAGGGAGCTCGCCCGCGACAGCGCGGATCATATCGCGTGTTTGCCCTGCTGTCCCCACGCCAATCGTATCGCCGAGGGAAATTTCATAACAGCCGAGATCGTATAGTGCTTTCGCAACGCGTATGACATTTGCGAGCGGGATATTCCCTTCGTAAGGGCAACCCAAAACGCAGGATACGTAGCCGCGAACTTTGACGCCATCGGCGTTGGCTGCTTCAATAACCGGTTTAAATCGCTCGATACTTTCATCGATTGAGGCGTTGATGTTTTTTTGAGAAAAACTTTCCGACGCCGCGCCAAAAACCGCAACTGTATCAGCTTTTGCGGTGCGCGCACCTTCGTATCCACGCATGTTTGGTGTCAGGACAGGGTAGGAAACACCGGGTTTGCGCTTGATGGTCGCCATGACTTCATCAGACGCCGCCATTTGCGGCACCCATTTCGGCGATACGAAAGCGCCGGCCTCAACTGATTTTAACCCGGCTTTGGCAAGCTGCTCAATCAGTTCGACTTTTGTTGCGACGTCAATGACTTGCTTTTCATTCTGCAAGCCATCGCGCGGGCCGACTTCGACGATGTTGATGGAGTTGGTCATGCGCTTTCCTCAAACTCGACCAGCAAATCGCGATCTTTGACCTGATCGCCAACGCCGAATTTATAGGCTTTAACGACACCATCATAAGGCGCCTTTATGGCGTGTTCCATTTTCATGGCTTCCATCACAAGGAGCGGTTTGCCCGCTTCGACTTTGTCACCGGCCTTGGCTGAAAGTTGGGTGATGACGCCGGGCATCGGGGCGGTGAGAGAGCCCTCGCTGGAGTGGTGAGAAGCGATCCCCGCCAGTGGGTTCGGGAATGACACATCCCAAAAATCGGCGCCGATAAAGATCCGCATGCCGTCGCTATGGGCTACAGGAAAAGCGGTGAAGCTCGCGCCATCAATGTTGATACGCAATCCGCCATCTTTTTCCGGTGCGCCGGTAAAAGAAAAGCTGATTGGGTTAGCCGCTTCAACGTCTTTGCGGCTCTTTTTGCTGATGGCGCGCTCGCGCCGGGCAGCCGCAGACGCGTCCAGTTCAATCGTGACATCAATAGCGTCAGGTTTGCGGAACAAAGTTGCGATCGCTGGTTTGCCCTCGACCTCGATCCACAGAACGGCCTTATGTGGTCGGTTGAGGCGGAAGCCGGTGAGCGCCTCCCAAGGATCCGCGCCGCAATCTTTACGTATTTCAAAATGCCGTGCGAGAAGGGCGGCGGCGTAAACGCGTGGGGCTATTACGGGCCGGTCAAACAGTGCTTTTTCATGGTCTTCAATATAACGCGTCGAGACATCACCGTTCATAAAGTCAGGATCGGCGGCAAGGGCGTGCAAAAACCGCGCATTGGTTTCCAGCCCCGCGACGCGCGTTTGTTCCAGCGCTGAGCGCATTGTCGCCAGCGCCGATGTTCGGTCAGGGCCATGGGTGATAATTTTTGCGATCATCGGGTCGTAATAGGGGGTGATTTCCTGCCCCTCTTCAACGCCGGAATCAATACGAGCAGTTTTTTCCGGTAGAGCCAAAGTCGTCAGTGTTCCGATCGATGGCGCAAAATTTTGGTCCGGATTTTCTGCATAGAGGCGAGCCTCAAAAGCGTGACCCGTCTCACGGATATCTTCTTGGGTGAGCGGGAGGCCTTCTCCAGCGGCAATGCGCAACTGCCACTCAACAAAATCAAGACCAGTGATCATCTCTGAAACGGGGTGTTCCACCTGAAGGCGCGTGTTCATCTCCATGAAGTAGACTTCATCCGATGCGGGGTCATAGAGAAATTCGACCGTTCCGGCGCCGCGATAGTCAACGGCCTTGCCCGCATCGACGCCGGCTTGCAGAAGTTTCGCACGCGTTTGTGCTGGCAGGTTTGGCGCAGGCGCTTCCTCGATAACTTTCTGGTGGCGGCGCTGTACGGAGCAATCGCGTTCAAACATATGAACGACATTGCCTTTGCCGTCGCCAAAGATTTGCACTTCAACATGGCGCGCGCGCGCGACATATTTTTCAACCAGAAAACGATCATCTCCGAAAGCGGACTTTGCCTCGCGCTGGGCAGATTTTAAAGCTTCCTCCAGGTCTTCTTCGCGCTCGACCATGCGCATGCCCTTGCCGCCGCCGCCAGCGGTTGCTTTCAAGAGGACCGGATAGCCGATGCGCTTTGCTTCTTTCTTGAATGTCGCTATTGCCTGGTCTTCGCCCTGATAACCTGGCGTCGTCGGCACATTCGCTGCTTCCATTAAGTCTTTGGCGGCAGACTTTGAGCCCATGGCGCGGATTGTTTTTGCTGTTGGCCCAATAAAAACAACGCCAGCCTTATCGAGAGCGTCAGCAAACTCAGCATTTTCTGAAAGAAATCCATAGCCGGGGTGAACGGCCTCAGCGCCGGTTTGTTTTATGGCGTTGAGAATTTTGTCAGCACGCAGGTAACTTTCCGCCGCTGCTGCCGGGCCAATATGCACCGCTTCATCACATGCGCGAACATGAGGTGCGTTTGCGTCTGCATCGGAATAAACCGCAACGGTTTTAACACCCAATGTACGGGCTGTCTTCGCGACACGAACGGCGATCTCTCCGCGATTAGCGATCAGAATTTTTTTAAACATGCCTACCTTCAGGAAAATTCGTCAAATACGGGGTGATACTGGATGACGTGTGCTTTTTCTGTGTCGAGATTATCATCCAAAATGATCTGAAAAGCATCGCCTGCGTCAAGCGCCGCCCAACGCATATTATAGTCAGATGCGCGCGCAAACCCGAAGCGAGTATAATATTCCGGCTCTCCAAGAACTGCAATTAATCTTGCCTTGTTTCGCTTGCAAACAGCTAGCCCGCTCTCAACAAGGCTATTTCCTATACCTTGTCGCTGGTGGGTTGGCGCCACGGCGAGAGGCGCCAGACCAAGCAAATTTCCGGCAATGTCTGGCGTGGTCGTTATGGGACTGAAGGCGCAATACCCAACGACGACGCCGCCAATTTCTGCAAGGCGCTCTACTTTGATGGCGTTTTCGGCCCAAAGTCTTTTTACAAGGTTCGCTTCGTCGGGCTGTTCAAATGCCGCCGTGATAACTGACAGGACCGTCTCGTGATCTTCCGCCTTAACTTTCCGGATCGAATGACCAAGCGCGTTCATTAGTCCTTGATCCAGTTCGGTTTGCGTTTTTCCAGAAAAGCCGTCACGCCTTCCTTGCCTTCGTCACTGGCGCGCAGTCGGGCTATACGTTCTGCCGTGTCTTTCATCACGCCGTCATCAATTGACCGCCCTGCAACGGAACGGATCAACTCTTTTGCTTCCCGTGTCGCGATGGGCCCGCAAGTTAAAAGGTTATCGACGATCGCCTCAAACGCCCGATCAAGTTCCGCAGCGGGCGCTGTTTCATGCAAGAGCCCGATCGAGGCTGCTGTTGCTGCATCAAAGCGTTCGCCGCTCAGGAAGTAGCGCTGCGCTTGCCGTGCGCCAATGGCCTGAATAACAAAGGGAGAGATAACAGCGGGAATAAGACCCACACGTACTTCAGACAGTGCAAAGAAAGCTTCTTCAGCGCCTACGGCGATGTCGCAAGCTGCGATAAGGCCTAGGCCGCCGCCCATGGCCGGGCCATTAACGAGGGCGACAGTTGGTTTGGGGGCATAATAAATTGACGATAGCATATGCGCGAGGCGGCGGGCATCGTCTTTGTTTTCTGCGGAAGAGTATTCTGCGACGCGGCGCATCATATTGAGGTCAGCGCCAGCGGAAAAGGCTTTTCCGGCGCCGGTTAAAACAATGACACGGACATTGGGATCATTGCCTAATCGTCCCATCGTGTCACAAATCTGATTGACGACATCTTCGTTAAACGCATTGCGCAATTCTGGCCGGTTCATAGTCAACCGTGCAACGCCGCGATGGTCGATGGTGGTGATGAGAAGTTGTTCAGACATTTCGTTCCCCTTACATCCTGAA
>BQJH01000081.1 GCA_021604605.1 Hyphococcus sp. | reverse complement strand
CTTGAAAAACAGCCTCTTGATGGAACGCCGCAAGGGGCCGATAGTGCCATTAACGCTGTATTGAGTCTCGCGCAGGATATTGCATCAGCTGTCCATACCGCGCGCAAGGAGTAGGGCTGACCTATGAGCTGGCTTTCAAATATTCCACCAGGGATCAAAAACATCTTCAAAAAAGAAGATGACGGCACAGATAAACTCTGGACCAAGTGTAACGGGTGCGGGGAGATGATCTTTCAAAAAGATCTCGACGCGGCGCATCAGGTTTGCCCGTCCTGCCAATATCATTTGCCGCTTGGCTCGACCGAACGGTTGGCGATGATTTTTGATGATGCGCGCTACAGCCTGATCGATGTTCCTGAACCGGTTGTTGATCCCCTAAAGTTCCGTGACGAGAAAAAATATGTCGACCGACTAAAGGAATCGCGGCGCAAGACCGGACAAACTGATGCGATGCAAGTGGCGAGCGGCGCTATCGATGGGGCCGGCGTTATTATTGCGATTCAGAATTTCCGCTTCATGGGCGGCTCGATGGGGCTGGCGCTCGGTGAGGCAATGCTAAAGGCAGCGGAAGAGGCTGTTTCCCGCCGCGCACCATTAATCGTTTTTGCAGCGTCTGGCGGCGCGCGCATGCAGGAAGGGATTTATTCTCTGATGCAGATGCCGCGCACAACGGTTGCCGTGCAGATGGTTAAAGAAGCTGGGCTTCCTTTTGTCGTGGTGCTAACGCATCCGACCACAGGCGGTGTTACTGCTTCATACGCGATGCTGGGTGATGTGCATCTTGCAGAGCCGGGCGCCTTGATCGGGTTTGCGGGACCGCGGGTGATTGAGCAGACCATCCGGGAAAAACTGCCCGAAGGGTTCCAGCGTTCAGAATTCCTGCAGGAAAAAGGCATGGTCGATATGGTTGTCCATCGCCATGAGCTGAAATCTACACTATCAAAATTAATCCGTGTCTTGATGAATGGCCGCCGCACGGTTGCGCCCGCTCAGGCGCCGCAAGTGGTAGAGACGCCCAAAGCAACACCGCCCGCGCCCGTTCAGCTTGATAAGGCGGCGGAATAGGAACTCTCCCTTGAGGAATATTGATGAGGTTTTGAACCGGGTGGCGGCGCGCCGCCCGCGCGTCATTGATCTATCTTTGGACCGTGTTCACGCGGCCCTCGCGCGCATGGGTGATCCGCATAAAAAACTGCCGCCAATTATTCATGTAGCCGGGACCAATGGTAAAGGCTCAACGGTCTCTATGATGCGCTCTGTATTAGAGGCGGCGGATAAGCGTGTGCATGTTTACACTTCGCCGCATCTGGTGCGTTTTAATGAACGGATCGTGCTGGCGGGCAAGGAAATTACGGACGCACAGTTGATTGCGGCGCTTGAGCAGTGCGATCAGGCGGTAGGTGAAGAAAAACTCACCTATTTCGAAACAATTACCTGTGCTGCTTTTCTGGCTTTCTCACAAACACCTGCAGATGTTTTATTGCTTGAGGTAGGGTTGGGCGGTCGGCTTGACGCCACCAACGTGATC
This sequence comes from Hyphococcus sp., assembly GCA_021604605.1. Taxonomy (GTDB): domain Bacteria; phylum Pseudomonadota; class Alphaproteobacteria; order Caulobacterales; family Parvularculaceae; genus Hyphococcus. Next base: position 9,357 of record BQJH01000081.1, on the reverse strand, counting down.
GAAAAATCGATCGCGAGTGTCATCACGCCGATTGATCTTGATCACCAGCAATTTCTAGGAGATGAAATTACGCTTGTCGCCGCAGAGAAAGCCGGCATTTTCCGGCAGAAGACCCCAGCGGTAATTGGTCCGCAATCACCGGAGGCGATGGAGGTTCTGGAGCGCGAAGCAATGCGCATGCGAGCGCCACTCTTTGCCCATGGTCAACATTGGCATGTTTATGCAGAGCACGGACGATTGATTTATCAGGACGAGAGCGGTTTGTCTGATCTTGATATGCCGGCTCTTGAAGGAAGGCATCAGATAGATAATGCAGGACTGGCTGTGGCTGCCCTTAAGGCCGCAGGTTTTGCCCTATCTAACGAGGTGCTTTCAATCGGTCTTGCCAGCGCCCATTGGCCGGCTCGGTTGCAGCGTCTAACGCGCGGGCCATTGATCGAACTTGCGCGCGCTATGTTAGGGGAAGAACCGGAGATTTGGCTCGATGGCGGGCATAACCCCCATGGTGGGCGGGCTTTGGCGCAAGCAATGGCAGATATGGAAGAGCGCCGTCCAAAACCCTTGGTCATGATTTCCGGTATGCAGGCCAACAAAGACGCTGTGGGTTATTTCACACCGTTTAAAGGGTTGGCGTCCGCTGTCTATGCGGTGGCGGCCAATCACGATGCTGTCGCCTCGCCACAGGAGGTTGAAGCGGCGGCGCGCGAGGCGGGCCTTTATGCACATCTTTCCCGCGGGGTCGCTCATGCGCTGCGCATGGCGCTGGCGGACATAAAAAACGAGCCGCCAAGAATTTTAATCAGCGGCTCGTTATATCTGGCGGGGGAAATATTGCGCGATCATGGGTAAGCGGTTTAGGCGATAACGCTGTCGATCCATTCTTTCAATTGACCCTTTGGCGCTGCGCCAACCTTTGTTGCGGCGAGCTCTCCGTTGCGAAATACCATTAAAGTCGGTACTCCGCGTACACCGTATTTGCCGGGTGTCTCAGGGTTTTCATCGATATTAACCTTGGCGATCTTCAGCTTGCCGGCATACTCGCCAGCCAGTTCTTCCAGCGCCGGGCCAATCTGTTTACAAGGGCCACACCACTCTGCCCAAAAATCAACCAGGACTGGTTCACCTGAGCCAAGAACATCACTGGCAAAGCTGTCATCGGTAACGGGGGTGGTGGTCATAACGTCTATACTCCAAATGCTGGGCTGCCGGACTTTATGCCCGCCAGCGTCAATTGAGTGAAACATAAGCAGCTCATTTGCAAGATCAACCCGCCGCAAGGTAGCGCGCGAAAGCGTGATCCAGCATGGCGTCTGGCAAGGGGGTCAGGCGTGCCTCAAAGGTCCATAAGAGGGCGGATTTTATCTGATAGGCCGGATAGATTTCCTGCAGCAATGCGCGATAAGCGGCCATCTGGGCGACATAAGACGGTGACGTCTCCTCCACTGTTTTTGGTGGTGGACGATTGGTTTTAAAATCGACAACAAGGATCTCCTTGTCGCGAATCACAAGCCGGTCAATTTGCCCTGAAATCGTCAGGCCATGTTTGGCGCCTTTTGGCGAACCCGCAATGGAGACTTCTGCGCGTGAGCCCGGACCAAAGACATCGGCAAAAGCCTCATCGCTCAAGATAGTCAGCACTTCATCAGCCCAGATAGCCCGTTCTGGTTTGTCGATCTGCGGCGCTATTTTCTGGAGAAGGTTTATTGCTGCGTCTTTGCGTTCGCCCTCATTGACTTCGGGCAGCAATTCCAGAAGCCGATGTAACGTCCGCCCACGGAAGTATTTATCAACGGCAGTGGGGGTTACTGCTGGCGCTGTGGCGGGAAAACCCGCTTCCACCTCTTCATCATCTGCGAGCCGTGATGGCGCCAACTGCATAGGCGGCTTCTCTGTTGCGGCGGGGCTATAAAACCACTGTGGCGTTTCAACCGCGGTAAGGGCGCTTTCCTGGTCGGTTTTCTCGGGTTCTTTGATTTGTGCGCAGCCCACCCTGCGCCCATGAGCAGTGTCGCTATTCCAAAACGGGTCTGGCAATGTTTCGGTGCGGTCACCCAGGGCATCAAAGGCGTCCTCGGCCAGAGCATGCCATGTTTTTTCACCGATTGCTTTTTCGCTAGGGTTCTTCGTGTTCCCTTGCTCAATGCCGCAAATATAGAGCCGGTCTCTGGCTCTGGTCGCGGCGACATAAAGCAGCCGACGATACTCTTCATAGGCTTTGCGTTTGAGGCTCGCCCGCGCGGCGCTAGTTATGTCAATGTCATTGAGCGATCCGCCGGTGAGCACGCATAGGTCTCCGGGTTCGTTTTGTTCGGGTTCGCTAATTTTAAGCACCGGCCCGATTTGTTTTGTGTTCGCGCTGCGGTGAGCATCGATCAAAAAGACGATGTTGGCTTCCAGCCCCTTGGCGCCATGGACAGTCATCACCCGCACAGCATCATTCGATCGATCCATCTCTCGCTTAATTTCACCGGCGTTTTCTTCAAACCAGTGAATGAAGCTTTGTAACGAGCGTGGGTTAGAATTTTCAAAGGCAAGGGCCTGGCGCAACATTTCGTCAATCGCGTCACGACTGGCGGTTGAAAGGCGCTGATAAAACCTCTTGCGACCGGACGGTTCGCCGGTCTCTATGATGTGTGAGAAAAACGTGTACGGCCCCTGACGTAACGCGATAGTTCGAGCCGTGGTAATCGCGTCAACGGCTTCTTGCCAGTGGATGTGTTCACTACATCTTTTTCTCAACGCACCCCAAAGGCTTTGCCCGTGAGGGCGAGAGTGTGCAATGGGAAAAAGATCTGCGTCATCATCAAACCCAAAGAGAGGACTTTTTAAAATCTCCGCGAGGGATAGATCATCAAATGGCGATAATACGCAACGCCCAAAAGAGATCAGGTCTTCAACGGCCGGGTCTTCTAAAAGCTTTATGCGATCGGCGCCCGCGACCGGAATTTTTGCATGGGCCATCGCGTGGATCACTTCGTCAAACAATGCGCCTCGGTTTTGCACCAGGATCATGATATCGCCAGGCTGGATTGCGCGGCCTTTCGATGCCAGTTGTTCGTTAGTGGTAAGCCACCCGCTGATCGTTTGCGCTATTTTTTTACTGAGCGCTCGGCTCGGATGATCCTCTGAAGGCGTATCAACCGGCGCGTCCCACGGGTTTGTCTTTGGTGTGTCCGGGCGCGGCGTCAGCGGCCATATCTCAACCAAACCCGCCTCGCCTGTGCGATTGGCGCGATGGGTGAGCGCCTCGGTTTCTCCTAAGCCTTCCCGCGCCTCATCAGGAATAAAAAGCGCATCGACAAAAGCAAGCACTGGTTCCGTTGTGCGGAAAGAAAGATCAAGCCGGACATTACTGAATGTTGTGACACCGCTCAACTTTTCTCCGAGGTCATGTTCCTTTTGTTTAAAGAGGCCTGCATCGGCGCCCTGAAACGAATAGATTGATTGTTTCATGTCGCCCACAGCAAAAAAGCTGCGTTGATTGTCGCCACGATCCGCACGCGCGCCGTCGCCGCTCAGATATTCATCAAATAATGCCTCGATCACATTCCATTGGGCCGGGCTAGTGTCTTGCGCTTCATCAATCAGGATGTGGTCAATCCCCTGGTCGAGCTTATACATCACCCAGGCGGATTTTGTGTTTTGAAAAAGCGCCCGGGTGCGGGCAATCAAATCATCGAAATCGAGAGCGGCGCGGGTTGCTTTAGCATCATTGTATTCGTCAATGATGGCTTTGCTAAGGTTTAGATAGGCGCACGTATTTTCGAAAAGCATCTGCGCTTTGAGGCGTTCAAACTCCCCAAGAAACGCCTCTTGCTTCTGGGCTAAATAAGCAGGCGCCCATGGGTCTGCATTTTCGGTCGCTTTGGTGGTCAGCTTTTTTCGTGGCGTTTTCTTTTCTGTGAGAAAAAGCGCCTCAACGCCTTCCCATTGTTTTTCAACACTGTCTTTGCTCAGAATACTTTTTACGGCGGGCGCCAATTTAAGCGGATTGCCGCCGCTTGCGACCAACGCCTCATGAGCGCGCTCAAGGTCAGCTTTTGTAAGGGTGTTGAGGAAGGCTAGCTTGATGTTCTCGGTGGTCGCAGTCGGATCAGCATTGAGTGTTTTCGCCAAGGAATTGATTGTAGAAGCCAGGCCGTCAAATCGATCCAACATGGCGTTAAATTCGAGCTGTTTTTCTGCGCTATTGCTCAAAACCCTGCGCAAATCCTGTTCATTAAATAATAGCGCCAGCCGACTGAAGGCGCTTTGTATTGCTTCGTCCTGAGCGGCCTTTAGGGCGACCTGATCAATGGCGGCATGAAGAAGCGCTTTTGCTTCTGTATCTTCAATGATGGTAAAGCCCGGCGGCGTATCGGCTTCCAGCGGAAAGCGTTTCAACACCTGCTCGCAAAAAGAATGAATGGTCTGAATTTTTAGCCCGCCCGGCGTTTCCAGCGCGCGCGCAAAAAGTCGCCTGACTTCCGACAGGGCTTGTTCATCACGCGATTTGGTGTCCGGCCCTTCCAGATCAGCAAGCGCCTTGCGCAACTGGTCATCACCGGCGAGCGCCCATTCTCCAAGAACGTCAAAAAGGCGTTCTGCCATTTCTGCGGCGGCGGCTTTTGTAAATGTGATGCACAGAATTTTTTCAGGACTAACGTCAGCAAGTAAAAGCCGGGCGACGCGGTTCGTCAGGACGCGGGTTTTACCGGCACCGGCGTTGGCTTTAACAAAGGCTGAACGTTCTGGTGTTGCGGCCTTGCGTTGATTGCGTGTGGTTTCTTCCAATGGGGTCATTCGCTGCCCTCACCGTTGTCACCACTGGCAGTATTGCCGCTGCGTTCTCGCCGTCGTGCAAGATGATCATAATCGCCATATTCATCCATATATAGCGGGCGCGGTTGTGACGGATAAGGCGTTGCCGGATTGTTGAAATACTGCATTAACTCGATAAAGCCTGCGGCGGCTTCATCAATCATGGCGGCGGCTTTTTCACCTTCAGCACCGGAGGTATTTTTTGTTTTGTTGGTGCGGTTCAAAACCCGAACATAGTCAAACCCGGAAACGGTGACAGCGTTCAGCTCTTTAAACCCGCCATTGCGCGCGATCAGTCCGGTTAAAGGTAATTGCGGGCTGAATTTTTTCTGTTGCTTGTCCGTTGGCGGCGGTGTTCCGGTTTTATAGTCGATGATGAAGGTTGAGCCGTCATGTAATTGGTCAATGCGGTCGGTTTTTGCGGCGATTGTATAGTCCTGACCATCAATCTCGAATTTCCATTCGCCTTTTTCCTCGATGATGACGGGCCGACCCATTTGGCGGCGATCATGGTCCCATGCACTGAGCGAAGCGAAAGCAGCGTCAACCCGGTCTCGCCAGAAAGGCAGATGCTCTTCCGTCAGTCCATATTGGGGGGCATAGTCATCAAACAGTGCGCGTAATTTTTTAGCGCCCGCATCAACCGACATTGGTGCATCCGCTCGTCCAAAGTCTTCAAGAACTTTATGAAACAGATTGCCGACATGGCGCACATCAAATGGTTCATTGTGCCGGTCGTGTTTTTTCAAGCGCAATATCTCACGCGCATAGACGGCATATGGGTCGCGCATGAGTTTTTCAACGCGCGTCACAAAGAATTTTTTTGGCCGGGTTTCAATTGGCGGCCTCGGAGAGGGCGCGTTGATGCTTTCTACGCTTTCTATGTGGTCCAGCTTTTCACAAAGGGCTTCGTAGTCGGCGCTTCGGTCAATCAGCGGTAGCGCCTTTGCGCCGATCAATATATTCTTTAGGCGAACAACCCAGCGTGATGGTTTGGATGGTTTACCGCCAGCGCGTAATGATCTCGTGATCATAACTGATGGCGCGCTGGCGAGTTGGGCAAAGTCGTGCGCGGCCAAACCAATACGCTGTTCTGGTGACGGCAGGCCCAAGCTGCGTCGCATGGGACGGGAAAGGAAGGGATCAATCGCGGCGTCACGGGGCCAGACGCCCTCGTTCAATCCGCCAAGAATGATTGTGTCTGCATTTTGCAGGCGCGCTTCAAGAGGGCCTAAAATTGCAATACGCGGATGTGCAGACGCGTGTCGGCGCACCACAATCTTGGCGATCAGCTGGTCAAAGATATCGGCATAGTCATCGCTATGATCATCAGTGATTTCCGATGCTATTTCATGGAGCTGCGCGATGTTTTTGGCGCCCTCTTCACCATCTTCACCGCGCCACAACCGATCAGTCCCGCTTTCCTTTTCGCTCGCGGCGAGCCGTTCAGCGATGGTCAAATGCGCTGTTAACCGATCCTGAAAGGGAGCGTTGTTTGTGGCTTGTAAACTGGCGGCCTCTAATAGTGCTGTTAAAACCGGTAAGGCGTCATCCTTGTTACCAGCCATGATTTTGTTGTGCAGCCCATCAATGCCGGGCGCTGGCTGAAGACCGCGCAAAGCGAGGTCAGCGGCGTTAATACTGCGGTTTGCGGTCGCTGGCGACAGTCCACCCGCAAACAACGGGTGGCGCAGGATAGACATCACTGCAATGGCGTCTGAAGGGTTCTTCAGCCACTGGGCGATAAGGCGAAGATACGTTCCACACGGACTATTGGCGAAAGGCATGCCGCCAGAATCATCAACAGTGATATCCCATCGGCGTAACTTCATAGAGACACGCCGCGCCAGATCGCGGTCAGGCGTTACCAATATGACTTTCTTCTCTGGCTCTTCTATAGCGCCGCGAATTTTTATGGCGATTGTATCTGCTTCGCGTTCCTCATCCGGGCTTTCAACCAGTTCAAAATTCTGCAAAGCATCTTGCAGTTTTTTGCGGTCTTGATTGATGGCGACGGCCCAATCACGCCAACTGTCTGACGCATTGGCGGGGCGAAGGGCAACGGACAGGATATCGCTGCGATTGAAAATATCAGCCTTTTGTGGAGACCGCTCACGCGATGGCCATGGCGTAACTTCTGACCGTTCCGCTCTAAGCTCTTTCAGGAGTTGTTTCAGCCCGCTTTGTGGGTGTGGTTCATCGACACTTTGCCAGAACTGCGGGTCAGAATTCAGGTCAAGACCGGGCAGGACAACCGCGCCAAAAGGAAGGCTGGCAGCGACTTTCATCATCCGCGCGACGGCCGGTGTTGAGCCGGTTGTACCGGCAATAATAATCGGGTGTTGAGGCGGCGCTTTTTCCCAGAGTTGGCGTTGTCGGTCGATCAGTTTAACGCGCCGATCCGACGGGTCCATCAACCCGAGCGTCTGAAGATGGCCGGGCCAGGATTTCACGATAATTTCAAGGAATTTTAGAGATAGCTGCCAATGCGCCGCCAGGTTTTCCGGAACCAGTTTTTCCAGTTTGTCCGGCGATATTTCTTCCGTGTATAGAGAGTCCAGCAGCTTGGAGAGTTCGTCCGCGGCGGCGAGGGCGCCCGCCCATCGCTCTTGTCCGTCAAAGGCTCGGTCTCGCGCGGCGACAAGCCGGGCCAAGGCTAACCGCCTTTTTACGGATGAAATTGCGGGCGGTAAATCAATCTCATCTTGCGGTGCGCCTGAAAATACAACCGCCTCGTCTTCATCCATATCGCCAATGGCGCGAATGCGCGGCAGTAACGTTGCCTGTGCGTTCGGTGTTGTTTTTATAAAGGCCTCAGTCAGCGCCCTGACTGCGCGCCGTGTTGGCAGATAGATCAGCGCATCGCTGAGCGTGAAGTCTTTTTCTTTTTCAAGTGATGATCGCAGTCCACAGGCGAGGTCGCTTAAAAAAGGCTGGCCCGGCGCAATAGAAAAAATTCTTGCGGGCGGGACGTTAAACACGCCGTCAAGAGAGGGCGTCTGTTTCAAGCGGCGCCCCCGCCCCCGGATTTATCAAGGCGGGCTTCTGCCGCTTCTAACCCTTCTGCGTCTCCAACATGCATCCACTCGCCTTCGTAGACGGCGCCATAAAGACGGCCATTGGCGCTGGCGCGCTCCCATAAAAGCTTTGTTGAAAACGGGCCGTCAGGCCCGTGGTCGATCAAGGACGGGGCGATCATCTGCAGTCCGGTAAAAACCAGCGGCGCAGTTTCACCTGAGCGCAAGGTGATTTGGTTGTCACGGCTGATGGTGAAATCTCCGGCCCCGTCATAGCCGCTTGTTTGCTTGATGGGGACAAGCAGGAGCAGCGCATCCATCTTGGCGTCATCCCATTGGGCGGCCAGTTTAGCGCAGGCTTCTTGTTCTTCTTTATCAACGAGAATCGCGTCAGTATTCGTGCAAAAGACAGGCGTGTCACCAAAATGGCGCCGCGCTTTTTTCAATCCACCGCCTGTCTCTAACAGTTCCTCGCGTTCATCGGAGATGGTGATGACCGGTTTTTTTCGGTCCGCGCAATGCGCCTCCACCTGGTCGGCAAGATGGTGCACATTGACAATTGTTTGATTAACGCCCGCCGCTGCAAATCGGTCAAGAGCATAGTCCATCAGCGCTTTGCCGGCGACTTTTATCAGGGGTTTTGGCGTATGATCCGTGAGCGGACGCATTCTCGTTCCAAGACCTGCGGCCAGCACCATGGCAATATCAGGCATGATATGATTGTCGTTCATGATGCGAGGCCTGGAAAATGAGTGGCGACAAATTTCCGCAATGGCCCTAACTGGCTGCGCGCAAGATCGCGTCGGAAGTGCGCTTCGACGCGCGGTAACAAATCGAGATAACGTGGTTTGTTATCCCGCTTGGCGAGACGGGCAAAAACGCCAAGAATTTTTGCGTTCCGTTGTGCGGCGAGAACGGCGTAGTCGTTTAAAAACGCTTCTTTGTCAAAGTTGGGGACGGCGTTGTTTGCTTGTGCGATGTACCGTTCAATCATTGCTCTCGCGAGGTCGGGAGAAACATCGCGGCGGGCATCCTCCAGCAGCGAGGCAAGATCATATGCGCCATGGCCGAAAAGCCCGTCCTGAAAATCAATCAGACCGACCCGGGCCGGTCCGGCGCGGTCCGGCAGCCAGAGCAGGTTTTCTGCATGGAAATCGCGCAAGACCATTGTGTGCGGCGCGCTGAGGCTGGAGAGAAGGTCGCTCATAATCCCCTGGTATTCCTTACCGAGATCATTATTTGCGGCGCCGCCATTTTTTAGCGGCCAATACCATTCCATTAAAAGGTCAGCTTCCGCTGACAACGCCAGATTATCATAATCGAGCATTTCGTACTGTGGCGCAGCGGGGCGCGCTGGAGGGTGTGCGTTGATGTTGACGAGTACATCCACAGCGTGTGCGTAAAGAGTTTCTTCGTCAGCAGCATTTACCACGCGCGCGAAAAGATCATCACCAAGATCCTCGATCAAGGCGAGCCCGGCCCTCTCGTTTGCGGCATAGATTTCCGGCGCTGACAGGCCAGCCGCTCGCAGGGCATCGGC
>BQJH01000080.1 GCA_021604605.1 Hyphococcus sp. | reverse complement strand
ATGGATAAAGAAGCGGGCAAACGCCGCGCGGCGGAAGAAGCAGCAAAACATGTAAAGCAAGGCATGACGTTGGGAATTGGAACCGGGTCAACAGCGGCACACTTCATCGCTATTCTTGGCGAGCGCGTTAAAGAAGGCTGGCAGCTTTCAGGCATTCCAACCTCCAAGGAAACAGAACGCCTCGCTGCTAGTGTTGGCGTCAACATGATCATCCCCGATGAAACAACCGTGATTGACCTCGCGGTAGACGGAACTGACGAGGCTGACCCCAAGCTCAACCTCATCAAGGGCGGCGGCGGGGCCCTCTTGCGTGAAAAGATCGTCGCCCATGCCGCAAAGCAATTCATTGTAATTGCTGACAATTCAAAACGCGTTGCGGCCCTTGGCGCTTTTCCTCTGCCCATTGAAATTGAACCCTTCGGTTGGGCGATCACGGTCAAAAACATCCGCACAACATTGCGCGATGCCGGTTTTGACACTGCGGACTTAAACATCCGCACCAAAGAGGGCGCACCATTCACCAGCGATGGCGGCTACCTCATCCTTGACTGTGCTCTTGGCCGTATTGGCGAGCCAGCCGATCTTGACAAGATGCTGGGGTCCATTCCCGGAGTTGTTGAAACCGGCCTCTTTTGCGGTCTCGCAGATATGGTTATTTATGCGGATGAAGACAGCGTCAGCGTCGATAAAGGATAATGCTCCAACCGGCGCGCCGGTCAACTCTTTGTGCTTTGCGCTTTAATAATTGACCCGATACTCTCACCCTCCATCCATCTTGCGGGACCTTCACGCTTATGACCAAGACCCCACCCTCACAGTCGCGCTTTGAACATCTCCAGGATGCAATCAAATCTTATGGCGCCGCCGCTTTTGAAAATTTGATGCGCTGTAAAGGGATTGGTGATGCGATTATCGAGGCCTTTCCCGCTTATATTGAGTGCGGTCAGGACTGCGTCAGAGCCGTACCTCCCGCCGGGGAGTTTGACCCCCGCAAAGATTATGGCGATCTCGCTTTCAGCTATAGCCAACGCGAGATCATCGTCCTTGAACCGATTCATTTCGGAATCGCGTTGACTGTCAAAAACTTTGAAGATTCAGGCGCCCTCTGGTTGCGCACAGCGATCGCAGTTGAAGTGACCGGCGACAGTTTTGATATCTTCGTCGCTCAACAGCCAATTATCCATGTCCCGCTTGATTATAAGGGAAAACTGGAGCCGGTTCTGGAAGCGATTTATCAGGAATTCATGCACACGTTTAAAATTCAGGTGCTCGAATTCAATGACAAACGATTTGCGACAGGTATTGGGTTTTTGCCGACCAAATAATCACCCCACGATGAAAGACACATGATGACAAAATTTGACTATGACCTCTTTACCATCGGCGCCGGGTCCGGCGGCGTTCGCGCCTCACGGTTGGCGGCGAGTTACGGCGCTCGCGTTGGCGTCGCAGAGGAATATCGCGTTGGCGGCACATGTGTCATCCGGGGATGCGTACCGAAAAAATTTCTGGTTTACGCTAGCGAGTATGGACACGGGTTCAATGATGCACGCGGCTATGGCTGGACAGCAGAGAATATCCGCTTCGATTGGACGAAGTTGATTGAAAACAAAGACGACGAAATCGATCGCCTCAACGGGATCTACATCAAGAACTTGAAAAACGCCGGCGCAGAAATTTTTCAGTCACGCGCGGTCTTGAAAAATAAACACACGGTGCACCTTGAGGCGGAAGGCCGCAACGTCACGGCTGAAAAAATTCTGATAGCCACCGGCGGCGCCCCATGGACTGATGAAAACGTTCCTGGTCACGATCTTGGCATCACGTCTAATGAGGCCTTTCATCTCGACAAGCTCCCCAAGCATGTTGTGGTCGCTGGCGGCGGCTATATTGCGATTGAATTCGCCTGCATTTTTAAAGGGCTTGGTTGCGATGTCTGTCTTGTCTATCGCGGCGAAGACATTCTTCGGTATTTCGACACGGATGTTTCAGTTCAGGTTCATTCAGAGCTAAAACGTCAGGGTATTCGCGTTATCACCCAGACAACGTTTGAAAAAATTGAAGACCTTGGCGGCGACCAAAAGCGGGTTCACTTATCCTCCGGCTCTCACATTGATACAGGTCTGGTTTTCTGGGCCGTCGGGCGCAAGCCATCAACGGATGGTCTTGGGCTTGATACGGCTGGTGTCGAAGTCGATAAAAAAGGCGCCATCGTCGTTGACGAGTACTCCAAAACCTCCACCGACAATATTTTCGCCGTTGGCGATGTCACAGACCGGGTGAACCTAACGCCCGTCGCTATCCGGGAAGGCGCAGCTTTCGCCGAGACCGAGTTCAACAATAACCCTTCAAAAATGGATTACACTTTCATCCCAAAAGCGGTTTTTTCACAGCCTCCAGTTGGGTCCGTCGGCTATGCGGAACATGAAGCCCGCGCTGAGTTTAAGAACATCGACATCTACAAGACCAACTTCCGGGCGATGAAAAACATGCTCACCGGATCGGAAGAACGTGTCTTGATGAAACTTGTCGTTGATGGCGACACGGACAAAGTCCTCGGCTGTCATATTGTCGGTGCGGAAGCGGGCGAAATGATCCAATGCATCGCCATCGCAGTGAAAGCAGGTCTTACCAAAGTACAGTTTGACGAAACCGTTGCCTTGCACCCGACCATTGCCGAAGAACTGGTGACCATGAAAGAAAAGTTTGTGCCAAACTTTTGACGGAACATTATTAGAGCGGCAATTTTGGGCAGGTTATCGTGTGCCTCAAACACTCTCAATTCTGATCCATCGAGGCGATTTTCTGCTTTCTGTCGAAAGCGACAAATCCCTTCTGATCAAGATTGGGGGCATTTAAAATTCGCCGTGTGGTTGAATATCGCCCCCGGAAAATTCAACCCAGAGAGGGTATTCTTCGATAATACCCAGTGTTGGTGGATAGATATCCGCCCCCCACTGGAGTGGGTATATAATCGCCCCATGTTAGATTTTACTAATACTTCTGCCCTTTCGAGCGCCAATGGTTTTCGCACTTCACAAGAGGCGTCAAATGTCGCGCCGATCACGACCGCGATCTTGTTAAAACATCACAAAGAAAGTTTACGGATGAGGGATACGCAGCGACAGCTGAAACATCACGCGCCTCACACTGACAATGGAAAAACTGGCGCCACCCCCAACAAATGCAAGGAGGTGACCTCCACTTAGTTCAGGAAAATGAAAACGGAAGAAATGAATGTCGTAAAAACAGATGCCCGCTATGCGCTCAGGAAGAGCATTGACAGTGCACGCCTCTTCTGGAGAACTTACTTTTGGCGGAAGGTTTTGACACCTTCCTTACACACGAAGCCCATAAGCGCCCTTATAAGTCTTGAAGGGAGATTATTATCGGCACTCTTTGCCGACGCGGTCCAGTGCAGCGGTAATACCGCGCAGAGAAATAATATAGTTGGTCGCCGTGCCGCGCGCCGAGACGGCGCCAACGCGCATGTCGGCGCCTCGTTTCATCGCCCGCACGAGACGTTTTTCTTCTGACGCAGATTCGATGAAGGCTTCATTTTCTGAGGAATACATTTCCCACTTATCAGACCCGACCCGCAATGTCGGTTCCGGCTTGGCGTTTAACGTATAACCCGTCATCAGGCTTGGCTGCTCACTCGCCGCGCCAGACTTCCAGGAAGCAACCAGAAAGAAAACATCCCCATGATTGACCGATTTCGGCGACTTATCTTTGGCTTCCGTCGCGGCAAAACAGATCTTTTCCCCGCCGCTATCGCGGACAAAGACACTCCAGTCGCTATACGTCGCGACAGCCTTAGGCTGTTGGGCAGCCGCGCTCGCGAATAATACCAAACCAAAGACGGCCAAAAATGTCGGGCAACGCATATAAATAGCTCTCCTCATGGGCGATCTGACGCAAATAATAGTCCCCATAACATAGTTCTAAATTTGTCGCGAGCGTGATGTAACAGAGAATTGCAAGCCTGACCGCCATGCGCCATAAGATGCCTGAATTTCTTGATATTTTGACCGGAGGAAATGAATGATACCCGGACGTGATTCTTTGAACGTTAAAAAGAGCCTTAACGCCGCTGGCAAGACCTATGCCTATTATAGCCTTAAAGAGGCGGAGCGCCATATAGGGGATATCTCGCGGCTGCCGTTTTCGCTGAAAGTACTGCTTGAGAACCTCTTGCGATTTGAAGATGACCGTTCTGTAAGTGTTGATGATATCAGGGCGTTTTCCGATTGGACCAAAGACGGCAAATCGACCCGTGAAATTGCATACCGCCCCGCCCGCGTCCTGATGCAGGATTTCACCGGTGTCCCTGCCGTTGTTGATTTGGCGGCTATGCGCGACGCTATGAAAAACCTAGGCGAAGACCCAGAGAAGATTAACCCGCTGGCGCCCGTCGATCTCGTCATCGATCACTCGGTAATGGTCGATTATTTTGGCGGACCTGATGCATTCGAAAAGAACGTAGACCGCGAATATGAGCGCAATGGCGAGCGATACAAATTCCTGAAATGGGGCCAAGGCGCATTTGATAATTTCCGCGTTGTGCCGCCCGGTACAGGCATCTGCCACCAGGTCAATCTGGAATATTTGGCGCAGGCCGTTTGGACTGCCGATCACAAAGGCGAAACCTACGCCTACCCGGACACGCTTGTCGGTACTGACAGTCACACAACAATGGTCAACGGTCTCTCTGTACTTGGCTGGGGCGTCGGCGGTATTGAGGCGGAAGCCGCGATGCTTGGTCAGCCGATTTCAATGCTGATCCCGGAAGTCATTGGCTTTAAACTCACCAACAAGCTGCCAGAAGGCGCAACGGCCACGGACCTTGTGCTTGTCGTCGTTGAGATGCTTCGCAAGAAAGGCGTTGTCGGCAAGTTTGTAGAATTTTACGGGCCGGGCCTGGATAATTTGGCGCTCGAAGATCAGGCGACCATCGCCAACATGGCGCCGGAATATGGCGCGACATGCGGGTTCTTCCCAATCGATGAGGAATCTCTGCGTTATATGAAAGCGACGGGCAGATCAGAAGATCGCATCGCCTTGGTCAAAGCCTATGCGCAAGAGCAAGGCATGTGGCGCGATGCGTCAACGCCTGATCCTATCTTTACTGATACGCTTGAGCTTGATCTGGGCAGCGTTGTTCCCTCGATTTCTGGACCAAAACGCCCGCAAGACCGGATTGACTTAAAATCGGCGCCGCACGGTTTCGCCATGGCGCTCGATAAGGAATACGGCAAAGCACACGAAGCTGATAAGCGCGTACCAGTTAAAGGTGAAGACTATACGCTGGGTCACGGCGACATCACTGTCGCCGCTATTACCTCCTGCACCAACACATCAAACCCTTCGGTTTTGATTGCCGCTGGCTTGGTGGCCAAGAACGCCCGCGCAAAAGGTCTAACGGTCAAGCCATGGGTAAAGACCTCCCTGGCCCCCGGCTCTCAGGTTGTGACTGACTATCTTGATCAGGCTGGCCTTTCTGACGACCTTGATCACTTAGGGTTTAACCTTGTCGGCTATGGTTGCACGACCTGCATAGGCAATACCGGGCCTCTGCCTGCGCCTATCAGCGACGCCATCAACGAGAATGATCTGGCCGTTGCGTCCGTTCTTTCCGGCAACAGAAACTTCGAAGGCCGTATCAGTCAGGATGTGCGGGCAAACTTCCTCGCATCCCCTCCCCTTGTTGTTGCTTATGCTTTGGTCGGCACAATGAATGCCAATCTAACAACTGATCCGCTTGGACAAGATCAGGATGGCAATGATGTTTATCTAAAAGATATCTGGCCTTCCAACAGAGAAATCGCAGAAGTTGTTCGCGAACATGTAACAGCGCAGATGTTTGCCACACGTTACGCAGATGTCTTCAAGGGCGACGAAAAATGGCGTTCTATAGACGTCAGCGACGCTGAAACATACCAGTGGCCGCCATCAACATATGTTGCAAACCCACCTTATTTTGAAGGCATGACCAAAGAGCCAGATGCGGTCAAACCGATCAACCAAGCGCGCATTCTGGCGCTATTTGGCGAGTCCATAACGACCGACCATATCTCGCCCGCCGGCGCCATCAAAGAAGACGGCCCTGCCGGGGAATATCTAAAATCACACCAGGTGCCTGTTGAAGAATTTAACTCCTTCGGCTCCCGGCGCGGCAATCATGAGGTGATGATGCGCGGCACATTCGCCAATATCCGCATCAAGAACCAGATGCTGCCCGGCACGGAAGGCGGCGTGACAAAGTATATTCCCTCTGGCGAGGAGATGCCCATTTACGACGCGGCAATGAAGTACAAAGAAGCGGGAACACCGCTCGTTGTTATTGCCGGCGAACAATATGGCACGGGCTCATCTCGAGACTGGGCCGCTAAAGGCACAATCCTTTTAGGTGTTCGCGCCGTCATCGCAAAAAGTTTTGAGCGCATTCACCGATCCAATCTGATCGGCATGGGTGTCTTACCGCTTCAGTTTAAAGACGGAGAAGGTTGGGACAGTTTGAGCATGACCGGTGATGAGCAGGTCACCATTCACGATGTTGATGACATCAAGCCTCGTCAGGATGTCAAAGCAACAATCACCTTCGCCAATGGCGATAAAAAAGACATCGACGTTCTTGTCCGTATCGATACCGCTGACGAGTTAGATTATTTCCGTCATGGCGGCATTCTCCACTACGTGATCAGAAAACTGGCTGCGTAGAACACAAAACTACAACCTATAGTTGCTTAATTTAATTTATTTTCAGCAACTATAGATTGTCTCTCGCAATTTGTTACTCTCCTCACCGGCAAATCCTGCTGGGGGGAGAATTTGGCATTTGTTACAAAGCATAGTTTTCTAGGCAAAAATTCAAGTCAGGTAGTTCTGACCACACTGTTCTTTTGCGCACTATCTCCACAAGCCAGTAATGCTTCACCGTGGCCGCAACCGCATAAACGCTTCCTGCTTATTTCCCGCACTGATTATTTTAACGCTGACCTCGGAAAAATTAATACGATAAATGGCTTGGTCGAAGGGCGATTCCAAAAAACAAGCGCAGACCTTTATCTTGAATATGGCCTCACTCAAAAAATCACCCTTGGGGGCAAGATTATTTACAGCCAAAACTGGTTATCACGCGGGAACAACGTAGAGCGCGCAAATGGCTTTTCTGAAATAGAGATATTCGGACAATACAATCTCTTACAAACCACTCGCGGTTCCGGCTCTGTAAAAGTAGCCATTACCAAACCATCTGACTTTCAATCCGGTCAACGCCCAGGGTTGCAAAGTCGCGGTTACGATGTCACAGCATCTGTTCTTTATGGGCACAACATCTCGACAGACCCTGTAAAAATATTCGCAACCATAGAAACCGGTTTCAAAAAACGGTTTAGTGATTCTTCAGACCAAATTGAGGGGCAAGCCACACTTGGCATTGAACCAAGCGATAAATGGCTTTTCCTACTTGATACTTTTGCAACGAAATCTTTGAAGAACGAGAAACTGGCTGGGGCCGATTTTGATATTGTAAAAGTGCAACCCTCTATCGTATGGCGCCCAAATAAAAGATGGTCGTTGCAAGCTGGTGTAACGCAAGAGATCGCAGGACGAAACTTGTCCTTAGGACGAACTTTTTTCTTTTCTTTATGGTCAGCTTTTTAAATGCTTGATGAAACTCACACCCATAGCACTGAAGATTCATCATCTGCACTCCCCCCCACCAGACGTAGAACTTCAAAGCTTTTCTTTTCTTCGCAGCTATATCAAAAAAGGTAAAATACCATGGCGCAAACTGTCATCCTGGAAAAGAGAAGAACTTTGCAACAAAGAACAGGTGACCAGAGAAGAAGTCGGGTACAGAAATAATAAACCGTTCCCTCTGAAAGATCATATCTTTGCTCCGCGCCCTGTGTTTCAACAGTGTGTCAGAAAACGTTTTAAAGAAGATATAGCAAAATCATCCGTTTATACTCTGCGCGATCAACATCCTGATAGATCGGCCGCACGAATATTATCATCCACTCAAGGTGTTCTACTTCTTTTGTTATTGTGCGCTTTGGCAATTTCTATAATCAAATATCCGCTTTCAACCCTAATTACCGCAAACACCTTCGTTACAATCTACTTCATTCTCGCCATTGGGTATCGGTTTATCTTAATGGTGTTTGGCGCAACAAACCCAAAGTCAAACAATTACATCACCGATCTCAGCAACGAACAACTGCCGGTTATTACCATCTTACTACCCCTTTATAGAGATAAAAATGCTCTTATTACATTACGCAATGCGATCGACCAACTTGATTACCCGCAAGAAAAAAAGGATGTAAAATTACTTCTCGAAGAAGATGATGATGAAACAATACTAGAAGCTAAAAAACTGGGTTTGGCAGGCCAATATGAAATCATCATCATCCCCGATAGCGGTCCCCGAACAAAACCAAAGGCATGTAACTTCGGCATGCATTTAGCGCGTGGAGATTTAATCGTCATTTTTGACGCCGAAGACCAGCCCGAACGCGATCAACTTAAAAAAGCAGCCTCAGCTTTTCACAATGCCGGCCCTGATCTTGCTTGTGTACAAGCACGGTTAAATTACTACAACGCGTCTGAGAACTGGCTGACACGCGGTATTATGGCGCAAATTACGGAAGAAAAAAATTATTCACCAAAAATGCTTTTTACGAGGATATCCCGCTTTGTGACTAGCGAAGTGAACCGCTGGTTTGCCCTACCCCGTGTCGCCTAGGCGTCTTTTACATTACTCATCAAAAATAGATTTTTTTGGCGCCAAAACCGCATGTTGTTTTTCTACTGAACGGAACATTCTTTCTACTTTTTCCGCCTGACTAACAGGCCTTTCAATCATACGCGCTACCCGTTCAGCACGGGACGTCGCGCTTAGCATCTCATTTATTCTGCCCATGTTTGTGGTGCTTTCAAGCATCTCTCTTGTTGAGTCAGTAAAAGCTCTCAAGCTTTGATGGTGTGACAAGGTCTCGGCAGACGGCTCATAATCCTTAGCCTTCCAGGGGCGCTCAGCAAGCCAGTAACCACCGCCTTTCAATCGAACTACCTTATCCTTTTGGCGCCATAGCATTGTAGACAAAATCATTTCTGGATTTTGTCCCTCAATGATTAGACCCCTTTCAACAAGCGCGCTAAACAGGTCTGACCGTGGCATAGGCTTGCCATTGGCGGCGATCAGTACGCGCGCGGCTTCTGCAACCTCCTCTTTAGGCGAATTGCGATGTTTTCGGTTTGTTTTTGATTTTGAGGTTCCCGATTCGTTCGGAACGCCGGTGAAAACCTCAAGCGCTTCAATATCATCAGCTTCTAAAGCCTCCGACATTGCAATAAACTTATCGACGTCATCGAGTTGTTTTTCAACAGACTTACGTTGCTTTTTCAGCTCAGAAAGCCTGTTAAGTAATTGTTTTCTAAACTCTTTTGCTTTTTCAATCGGTGAAGCGGTCATGTTCCCACCAAGCTGTGCTGCCAAGATTCATTGGTTTATTAATTCACAGACTGTATTTCCGGTTGAATGTGAATGCAAGGCGCCTTAACAGGGTTAATGTCGGCCTGAAACAGTTTGGCCCGCATGCGCTGTCACGCTGCGGGCCAGAATGCGAGGGTCTCGCCGGGCTGTTTGTCCCAACCGGCGACGAAGGCGCTAACCGGCCCCTCCCACGGGAGGAAACTAAGCCGGAACGCGCCGGGGTTCAAGGGTCGTTCTCAAGAGGATTTTCCAAATGAGAAAGACTACTTCTAAAACTACCTGTCATTGGGTGTCGCCTTACACTCGCACCCGGTACGGCAAAACTGAGTACGTCTCAGGATACTGGCGATGCTGCCGTTAAGGCATTTCAACAGTAAACCACCCTTTTAGTTGGGTGCTCGTCATCGGAAGTAGCCGCTTCCGATGGCAACCATCTAGGCCCTATTCGTTTATTTTTCCACATCTTTCTGCACTGCGGCACCGGCAATTATTCCGGTTGCACGATCTTTTTCATCATACAGGAAGGAAATACCGGCTTTTTCGAAAGCGCCAACTATTGCCAACATATTGTTTTCTATAGGTTTTCTTCGGCCTTTTTCAAAATCACGAACAGTAGACAGGCCAACATTAGCTTTTTGGGCCAGATCGCTCTGTTTCCAATCTAACCATCCCCTTGCTGCGCGGCTTTGCTCTGGTGTCAACATAGCTTGTATCTAGCTATGTTATTTATTTTCGTCAAGGTCAGTGGATTCCGTTGACATCAACGATATCAACGCATACATACTAGGTCAACGATAATAGTTGACTTAGGAAAACCCGATGGCCCAGCACTTCCTTCTCTCTCGTGACGCTAAAACGCTCTCCCTCGCTGCGGTCTTTCGGATGTCAGACGCAGAGGCAGAGGCTCGTTTTCGCGCTATGCGTTGGGCTGATACTGATGGCGAAGCGGTTTGCCCTGAGTGCGGTTGCCTCGACGCCTACGAAATGCGCCGCCCTAACGGCGCGCTACGTTTCGAATGCAAGGCTTGCAAAAAAGGCTACACGCTCACCAGCGGAACGCTTTTCGCTTCTCACAAATTACCGCTACGTATGTATCTTGGCGCAATCGCGGTTTTCTGCAACGAAGTAAAAGGCAAATCCATGTTGGCGTTGTCTCGTGATCTTGGCGTTTCTTACAAGTGCGCTTTTGTTCTGGCGCATAAACTTCGCGAGGCAATGGCGGAGGAAATGCGCGGACGTACAGTAGGCGGATCAAATAAAGAGTGTGAAATTGATGGCGGATATTTTGGAGGTTTCGTCGCCAAGGCTAACTATAAAAATGACCGCATAGATCGTCGTCTAAAGCGCAATCAGTCTGGAAAGCGCCAGTGCGTTGTTATTGTTCGCGAGCGTGGCGGTAAGTCAGTCCCAGGGGTTTTTAAATCAGAAGGCGCTGCGCTTTCATGGATCAAGTCGCGCATTGAAAAGAACACAACCATCCACGCCGACGAAGC